>CAYPIZ010000118.1:0-3599 GCA_964410935.1 uncultured Acetobacter sp.
ATATTTTATAATCTGAAACAAGGTAATAAACAATGGACGATACTCAACGGATGATTGAACAAGCTCCTTCTTTACGCACTCCGCAAAAGGAAAGTTTAAATATTTTGGCAGAAATCTTAACTAAAATCAGCCTGTCAAAAGATATGCCCACCTCTGAGGCCTTACAGCTTATCCAAGAAGTTCGTCCGTCAGTTAAAGATTTTGAACGTGCATTTCCTTGTATTTGTTTTGCAATTGCTACTGGTGTTGGCAAAACGCGCCTAATGGGTGCTATGATTGCTTATTTACATGCTGAATATGAGATTAAGAACTTTATGGTACTTGCTCCAAACCTCACAATTTATAACAAATTAAAGACAGATTTTACCCCTAACACCCCAAAGTATGTATTTCCAGGGTTAAACGAATACGTTGGAACACCCCAAATAATCACCGGAGATGACTATAACCAAGTTGGTGGCTTATTTGATAATCCAAATGATGATAGAATTCGTATTAATATTTTCAATATTTCAAAGATAGACTCTGATAAAGACTCCAGAGGTACTCCGAAGGTTCGCAGAATGGCTGAATATTTAGGACAGTCCTATTTTGATTACCTGTCAGAATTAAAAGATCTTGTTTTGATTATGGATGAAGCACATCGTTATCGTGCTAATGCCGGTATGGCTGCTATTAATGAACTCCACCCGATTTTAGGTATTGAGTTAACTGCGACGGCAAAATCAACCGGAGCTAAAGGAAAACCATTTAAGAATATTGCATATGAATATAATCTGGCTCACGCGATAACAGATGGTTTTGTAAAGAAACCTGCTATTGTCGGGCGTACAGATTTTGATAAAAATCAATATGATGAAGAAACACTAGAAGACCTGAAAATAAAAGACGGCATTAAAGTTCATGAGGGTGTCAAAGCTGAACTCCAAGTTTATGCAGACAATAAAAGAGTTCATACGGTCAAACCATTTATGATGATTATCGCAAAGGACATTGCTCATGCAGAGGCTGTTGCAGCTAAAATTAAAAGTGATGAGTTTGAAGACGGACGTTATAAAGACAAAGTTATTGTTGTCAACTCCAAACAAAATGGTGAACTTAAAGATGAAGTACTGCAGCGTTTATTACAGATTGAACAACCAGATGAGTCAACAGAAATAGTCATCCATGTTAATATGCTCGGCGAAGGTTGGGATGTTAATAATCTTTATACCATTGTACCGCTGAGAGCTGCTGATTCTAAGATTTTGGTAGAACAATCTATCGGGCGTGGTTTACGCTTACCTTATGGTGAACTGACAGGAGAAGAAGCAATAGACCGCCTACATGTCGTTGCACATGATAAATTTGCAGATATTATTAAAGCTGCCCGCGATCAGTCTTTTGAATTTCAACAAGAATATATAGATAATACTGAAAACGGCTTAGCTGGAAAAACTGTAACAATTAGCACCAGTAAGATTGATGAACAATTTCAATCTGGTGGTGTTATTGTTACAAAACCTCAAGCGCAACAAACAAGCCTTCCTGTGTTCAGCAATGAAAATAATCAAAAGATTGGTAATGCGGTGAGAGAGTCTATTGCTGAACAGTGTCGTTATGTCAGCAATCCAGAAGATTTGAAAAATGAGGACAATCAAACCAAAATTGCCGAAGCTACCAGACAGAAACTACAGAATATCAATCTTGAAAATTCTGAGCTTTCATTAGAACCGCTTGTGGATATTGAGCAAACAGTTAAAAACTGCACAGAAACTTTTATTAAGCTGACAATTAACATTCCACGGATTATCCAGACTTATGAACAGTTGGGGAGTTTTACTTTCGATGACTTTGATATCGATACGGCGGACTTCAATGGATATAAGCCGGAAGCACAACATTTGATTATTCAAGACTTATTAGATCATCATCGTGAAGAGAGACAAGCTGAATTTTTTGACAGTTATGAAGATATAACACATTACCTACTTGTTCCTTTGGTTGAAGAAACAATTATTTCCTATCAGGAAAATGCAGATTTAATTCAAAAATTGGTACGACAGGTGATTAACCATATCACATCTTATTCTGGCGGAGAATTGAATACGCGCAAAATTCTGTTTTTCAATGGTAGCAACATTGCTCACAAAATTATGTTGCAGATGAAAGCACATTTAAGAGAGGCCCCGATGGAATTGCATACAAAAACAGATAGTGATTACAGCATACAAACCTCGTCTTCTTATAAGATGATTACAACAGAAGGACAAGAAACTCTAGATTATCGTGCTTCTGTTCACGATAAGTCAAAAATTAAAAATATGATATTTACAGGCTTCAAAAAATGTTTATTTGATAAACAAAAATTTGATTCCGGAACAGAGAAAGATCTTTGCGAAATCTTAGAAAATGCTGCAAATGTCTTAAAATGGTTCAAAATCAGTAATGACCGAGCAAAAGAGATATTTAATATCAAATATCCGGATGACGAGCATCAACTGCATAACTATTTGCCCGACTTCATTGTAGAGACTCTTGACGGTAAGTATATGATTGAGACCAAAGCATCTACCCAAATAACTGATAAAACCGTGTTAGCTAAAAAAGACGCTGCTCTGAAATGGTGTGAAAGTGCAACAGAATTTGAGTTAAAAAACAAAGGTAAAGCATGGCATTATCTTTTAATACCTGACAATACGGTAACAATTGACCGCAGTTTTGAAAAACTTGTAAGAGATTTTGAGGCGAAGTAAAATGGATAAAAAACTAATAGTAAAATTGACAAGAGGATTCGAAGAAGCATCCTTTGAATATGAAGGGGTAGAATGCTGGTCTGCCCGCCAATTGCAAACACTTTTAGACTATACGCAATGGCGTAATTTTGAAAGCGTTATTAACAAAGCAAAAGAAGCCTGTAAAAATGCAGGACAAAATATTGAAGATCATTTTGCTGACGTCAGCAAAACGATCCAAATGCCCAAAAGTGCAGAAAAAGATATTGGAGATATCCTGTTAACGCGCTATGCCTGTTACTTAATTGCCCAAAATGGCGATCCTCGAAAAGAAGTCATAGCTTTTGCTCAAACATATTTTGCTGTTCAGACCAGAAAACAAGAAATTATAGAAGAACGTATTGCTTTAGCTGAAAGATTGGATGCACGCGGCAAACTAACAGCTGCCGAAGCTGAATTGTCGCAGCTTATATACGAACACGGTGGGAATGATAAAAGTTTTGCGAATATCAGGAGTAAAGGCGATGCTGCACTTTTTGGAGGCTTTTCTACAAAAATGCTTAAAAATAAAATGGGAATTCCGGATGGTCGTCCATTAGCAGATTTCTTGCCTACAATTACCATTCGTGCGAAAGATTTAGCAACAGAAATGACAAATTTTAATATCAAAAAAGATGATTTGCAGGGAGAAAATCAAATTACTAACGAACATGTGCGAAACAATAAAGATGTGCGTGCACTGCTGGGTAATCGAGGGATTGTTCCGGAGGATCTTCCACCCGCTGAAGATATTAAAAAATTAGAACGACGCGTTAATAAAAATACAAAACAACTTCCTAAAACAGGAAAGACTTTTGCAAAGCTTACCCAAAAGAAGGAAGAGTA
>CAYPIZ010000119.1:0-3587 GCA_964410935.1 uncultured Acetobacter sp.
AGCCGGTCTGTGGATATTTTATCAGTCAATCGTGTAGGTGGTGAACGAAGTTATGTGTGGCAGGTTGAGTTCAAAACATATGATTATAGTTTTCAAGAAAATCTAGGGGAAAGTAGAAAAAAAGTCGATCCAATTATAACGGAAAAGTATTGGAAAGCAAATATTCAATGTAGAAATGATTTTGGTAGAAGAACGGTATATTTGCGATTAATTAATCCGTTGGGGTTTGTCGTAACAGGGTATGATCAGAGCGAAGTCGAAAATTAAACTGTTCGTTCATTGAATATAACTTGTTGATAAGTTGGACTAATCTATTTTCTCGTTAGACTTTTAAAAATAAAAGTTCTAATATTACGAAAAAGATTTAGAAAAAGAGGGAGAATTATGCAAAAAATACTGCTTTTAATCTTAGTTGCTTTGACCTTGACGGCATGTAATATTTTAGGAAGCTATTACGAACCTGAGCCGGTTGGTATTGGTAAAGATGTTTATGAATTAAAGCTTTCTCCTTGTGCGTGCATAGAAGTTGAATTGCCTAAAAATTTACCAGATTGGTTTAATGCGTTAAGTTAAGGTGAATAAATGGTGGAACAGATATCGTCAGAAAATGTGAAAAGGGTGCTCCTGGAAGGAAAAGAAAAGAAAATTTCTCCTCGTCCAAACGCGTATTCCTCTAAACATAGATTACAAGATGTTGTAGTTGAAAATGCTACAGAAAAGCGATATCTGTGGACGGCGCGCGCGTTTGCTATTGTCTTTGCCGTAAGCATGTGCTTAAATCTTATATTAACCTATACCTTGGTTACAATCTCCCCTTTGTATAGAGTAGAGCCATATTTGTTTAGTTTTTCTGATAAGGGAGAGCAGGTGTATAATATAGAACCTGTGAATAAAATTAATGACTATAAGTATTTGACAGAGCTCTTTGTTCGAGAATATGTCGTTTCTCGAAATACATTTGTTAATGACGTTGAAGAAATGGAGCAACGTTGGGGATTGGATGGAAAAGTTAAAGAGTATTCGGAAAACAATCTATATAATAATTTTTATAAAGAATTTGCTAAGCCGGCCATGGATATGATACGTAATTATAATATGACAAGAAATGTTAAAATATTATCTGTTCGTGAAATTGCTCAAGAAAACGGATTGATGTGGTGGGATGTTGATTTTCGTGTTGAGGATATGACGCCTGAATATGAGACACCTGTTGTAAATGAGTTGACAGCAAAAGTTGGAATAAGGTATGTGGCAAAAAGAAATGTGAAATTTAATGATAGGTTGAAGAACCCTCTGGGGTTTACAGTATATAGGTATACGATGGAACGTAAAAAATGAGGGGAATAAAGTATGCAGAGGTATCTGATATGAATGGAATTAAGCTTTTTTCAAAATTTTTTTTGGCTCTATTGTTGATGGAGTCTGCGGCAAATGCACAGGTAACAAAAGATGCACTTGATCAGAATGCTGATCAAGCACAAGGAAATTACACTGCAACCAACCTAAATTATTTGGGAAGCGGATCATTGGGAATGATGCAAAGTGCTTGGAAAGATCCTCTGCAGCATATGGGGGAAGGACAAACGCACCCAGGGTATACAAAGTATTACTGGACTCCGGAATTGGTCCTACCGATTCGATTGCGCGAAGGAATGTATACGTTAATTAATTTTCCAAGTTGGGAAATGGTGGAGCACATCTATCTAGGAGATTCCGTGTCTTTTAATGCAGTTATTGAGGGTCCTTCAAGCATCATGGTATATCCGGAAGCATCGCAATTTGTAGGTGTCGATACAAATATGATTGTCTTTGGACGTTCCGGAAATAAATACGTTTTTTATGTACAAAGTGAAACTGTTAATACAGACCGTATTACAAATGCTATAATAGATATCGATGTCGTTGATAAAAAACAAAAAGAAGAAGTTAGAAACGGAAATGGTAGTGGATTCACAAATTCTGGAAATTCATCATCAGATAATGGGGTCGCATCCACATATACGCGAAATCTTCAAAAAGAGGATTGGATCGAAAAAATACCTGTCGATCCTACGAAATTTCGTTTTGATATCGAAGTTTATGTTCCTAATCCAGACGATATTATTATTGCACCAGAGCGAGTTTGGCGAGATAATATTTTTACATACATAGACTTAGGTGAAAAGGCCTTAACAGCCGTGCAAAGACCAATAGTGACCTTAATAGTGGAACGGTCTGAAACTCCAGTGGGTTTCCGTTCTGCAGGTCCAAACAATAGACTAATAATTGTTGAAGGAATGGGAGATATGGTTCTGAGAAGCGGAAAACGTATAGTTTGCTTAAAATTACGCCGAGCTGATTCTGACGGTTTAGAAAATACGGTTTATGCTAAAACAAATGACTGGGATCTCCAAACGGCTTATGCGTCTCAACCGGAAAAAACTTCAGGTGATAAAGCTGAATACGAAGATGTCTATGGGGCTTCAAAAAATGACGATTTAGCAAACTTTTTTACTGAAGACGCTTTTTCAAAACCTCAAACAAGTGGCGCTAGTTCAACTAGAGGCAGCGATGCTTCCATAGATGATGCTCTGGATAATCTTCCGAAAACAAAACCCGTGGTAGCTTCTCAAAAAACAGAAAATGTAACTGGACAATATGACGCTCGTGTAGGAAATGCGGAATTAATTACACCAGATTATAATGATCAAAATATAAATGCTGAAATTTCATATCAATCGAAGTCTGTTTCAAAAGAAGATGCTTCTGAAGAAGGGAAAAAACTAGGAGGAGCAAACCCTGTTGTTATTTCAGCTTCAGATAAAAAAACATCTGCCACTACGGATGCTTTAATTAAGGAAGTACGTTCAAATCAAAAGTTCGATGGAGGGCATGATGAAAGCATCTCTATTGAGTTGGGAACGGATGAAAATGTGAATAATCTTGAAAAATTATGGAATAGTATTTCAAGAAATTATTCAGCTACATTAGGTAGGTATCAACCTTTCTATTCGGTGGATGCACCAGCAGATGGACAGGGAAAAGAAGTCTTCCATTTAAGAGTAGGACCTGTCAACTCTTTAGATGAAGGTGATAATGTTTGTAGTCAATTAGGACGGAATGGTATCTTTTGTAGCGTGGTTAGAATACAATGAGTCAAGAAACCAGATTTGAAGAATATGAAAAGAAAAGCGGAAGAATAATTCTAGCAATAGGGGGAATCGCGCTTTGTATTTTTTTAGTCGGATTATGGCTTAAAAGTTCTGATGAGGAAGATTATGTTTCTGAAGATGTTGCCCCTGAATTTGGTGAAAATAATTATGTCTTACCAACTATCGACGAAACAGCTGATTCTGTTTTTATAGATGCTGAAGATAATAAGGATAAAAAAACAAAAAAAGCCATAAAAATAACGCCTGAACAAATTAATATGCATAATTTTGTTTTGGGAGTTGATGTGCAAAATCAGAGTGTTCTGACAATTGGAACGGATGGTAGTGAAAGTATTCACATAGAAAGTGTCGAACTTGCTGAAGAAACAGAAGATGGTTTCGATTTTCAAAATAAATGCCGTAATCGAGATTTAAGAGGGAATGAAACATGCAATA
>CAYPIZ010000120.1:0-3554 GCA_964410935.1 uncultured Acetobacter sp.
GGATTCATTGTTTGTCCTGGATTGCTTCACTACGTTCGCAATGACGCTAGCGGAAAAGGACTCTCTCTTTATTACCAAGCCGTCCCCCTCTCTCCCGTCATCCTTGGGCAAGCGAAGCTTGAACCGAGGATCCAGGGAATGAAAGCCTTATTATGTCTTTGTTTGCAACAAAGCGGTTTGTGGATCCTCGATGTGGCACGTCCTGTGGGGCGTGCCCTCAAGGATGTCGGGCGAGAAAAGCCGGGCAACACTCAAAAATGGTGGAAAAAAGGAAAAATGGAGCGTACCTGATGTGGTACGCGGGTTGAATGAGGAAAAATAAAAAAGCAGTTCTTTTCGGAACTGCTTTTTTCATGATTGGGAGAGGGATTAATACTCATCTTCATCAATGAGGTTATCATCATCTCCGGGAATGTCTTCTTTACCCATTACTTCAAACAGGATGGGGGAAAATTGCCAGCGACAGGCTGGATCCCCCTGATACTGGTTGTAATGGAAGAATTCTCTTAAAATTGATGGACCGTAAGGAAGCTTGGCAATCCTGAGGCCGATGTTTTCAGGGAATTCTCTTCCGGCGCCGCTGCACTCACCTATTGTGAAATTCGTTTTGTCAATAAAAACGTTCGGGTAGGTGAAAAACAGCTCGCGACCTCGCTCACTCCGTAAAATTTTGAGGAGGGAAGTCTCACTAATGCGGTAATTACCATAAGTCAACTCCCGCATAAGATGTTCTTCTTCTGTGAGGTTCTTAGTTTTTAAGAGTGCACTCACATTAAATTTAGTTTTCATCTCAAATAATATAATATATTTATTTTTGTATGGTGGAGTTTAACGGTATTTTTTTTAAAATCAAGAATTTTTTGTCCAATACTACTTTTTTGTTGCAAAATAAAATTTTTAGCGTATGTTTTCCCCAACAATCAAACTTTAACATTGTAAATATGGAGAACAAATCAAATGAAACAGTTGGCCGGAGCAATCAGAATCGGTTGGGTTATCGAATATAAAGGTAAACCGTGGACAATCACTAAAGCACAGCACATCAAACCGGGTAAAGGCGGCGCTTTTATGCAGGTGGAAATGAAGGCTGTTGAAGAAGGTACAAAAACCAACGAGCGTTTTAGAACGGAAGATACCGTTGAGAAAATGATGGTGGAAGATAAAGACTGCCAATTCTTGTTTGAAGACGGCACCGGGTTGAACTTTATGGAATCGGAAACATTTGAGCAGTTCTCTATGCCTGCCGATATCTTGGGCGACTCCCGTCCGTTCTTGACAGAGGGTATGGTTGTACGTATTTCTCACATCAACGACAGACCGATTTCCGTTCAATTACCGCCACAAGTTATTTGTACCGTGGTTGAAACCGAACCGGTTATCAAAGGGCAGACAGTAACTTCTTCTTATAAGCCGGCAATCTTGGATAACGGTATGCGTATCGGTGTGCCGCCGTTTATTGCTACGGGCGAGAAAATTGTTGTTGGAACGGAAGAAGCTAACTACGTTGAAAGAGCAAAATAATGGCATATATATCCCCTATGCTCACAAACATTGTTACGGCAGTTAAAAAGGCTTCCGTAAACCTGCACCGTGATTTTAGCGAGATTGAACATCTGCAAAATTCGGTGAAGGGAAGTTTGGATTTTACACGCATTGCTTTTGATAAAGTGCAGAAAGGGCTGAAGCTGGAATTGGCAAAAATCGTGCCGAATATTCCGGTGATCCTGATTAACGAAAAGACTCCGAAAGAGGGCATGTTCTTGGTTGTTTCCGGGATTGAGGGCTTGGCAAACTTTGCACACGGGCATGCTAACTTTGCAATTTCCGTGGCCTTGATGAACGGTGAAACCGTGCTGTCCGGTGCGGTTTACAATCCGGCACGTGATGAACTCTTTTTTGCGGAAAAGGGTAAGGGCGCTTTCAAGGAAGGGTTTAGAAGCCATGAACGTTTGCGTGTGGCGGCCCGTCAAGATCTGGAAGGGGCAATGATTGCCGTAAAACCGGTGGCGTCTGATGTGGAACTTTCCGCAAAGCTCATCAATAACACCTTAGGCTTGTGCCATGATGTTCGGGTGAGCGGGGCAACTGCGTTGGATTTGGCGTATGTTGCAGCCGGAAAGCTTGACGGTGTGATTGCACCGCAGTCTGCTCTGGCAAGTGTTGCCGCAGGTGTGCTGTTGGTTAAAGAGGCCGGCGGTATGGTGCTGGATATGGGCCAGAAAGATACCCGTACGGAAGATCTTCCGGCAGTGCTGAATTCCGGTGATGTGATGGCGGTTAGCTTTAACTTGAGCCAGAAAATTGCTAAGATTTTAAAATAAAGTTTAAAAAATTATAAAATTATGCTTGCAATCTGCAAAAGGGCAGTGTATAAGGCTTATAAATTTTTTAAGAAGTTTAGTTTTGGAGATAATAATGAAAAAAGGTATTCACCCTGAGTATCACGAGATTACTTACGTTATGACCGATGGTACAGAAAAAACAGTTCGCTCCACTTGGGGCAAAGCCGGCGAAAAGATGACTTTGGAAATTGATCCGAAATCTCATCCGGCTTGGACAGGCGTTCACCGTATGGTTGATTCCGGCGGTCAGGTTGGTAAATTTAACAATAAGTTTGCTAAATTTGGTTTGAAGTCTGCCAACTAAGAGCGGATTCTGTTAAGAAAAGTTTGAAGCCTGTATGAAAATACGGGCTTTTTGTTGCAATGATGAAAGTTTTATGTAGAAAAACGTTAAAATCGCTTGTATGTGGCATAAAACGGTTTTAGAGTGAGATAAAATTTATCGTTTTATCTTAAAAAAGAAAGGAATTTACGATGACAGCACCTTTGATGCCGAAAGGAACGGCGGTTTGGTTGGTGGATAATACCACGTTGACGTTTAAGCAAATTGCGGATTTTTGTGAATTGCATCTGGCAGAGATTGAAGCTATTGCCGATGGCGAAGTGGCTTACAATATCTTAGGCGTTAGCCCGATCACAAACGGACAGTTGACAATGGAAGAAATTAAACGTTGTGAAGCTGATGAACATGCTGAGTTGGTGGCAACTCCGTTGGAGAAAAACGTTAAAGAACGCAATGCTAAGGCAAAGAAGATTCTTTCTCCGACACAACGTGCGGAAAAGCCGAACGCTATTTTGTGGATTATCAAAAATTGTCCGGAAGTTATGGACTCGCAAATTTGTAAGCTCATCGGGACGACTAAGCCGACGATTAAGTCTATCCGCGAGGGAACACATGCCAATATGTTGGAATTACGTCCGATAAATCCGATGGCTGTGGGGCTGTGCTCTGAGAAAGATTTGGAAAAGGCTATGGCTATTTCTCAGCAACAGGCAGAGCTGAAAGAGGGTAAAACCAAGAAAGCTGCGGCTAAAAAGGCTGCAAAAAAGAAAGCTGCTCCGAAGAAGGCCGCTAAGAAAACAACCGAGAAAAAGGCTGCTCCGAAAAAGGAAAAGAAAGTAGCCGAGAAGAAAACGGCTAAGAAAGAAAAGAAGACCGCAAAGAAAGCTGAAAACGCTTAGGTGTGGGGCTTTGGTTTGATAGGGGGTGCC
>CAYPIZ010000121.1:0-3542 GCA_964410935.1 uncultured Acetobacter sp.
ACCCGTTCATATTCCGGATAAGCATGCCCCTTACCGCCAAGAATGGTGTAGGTTGGGGTGCTCTTGAAGATTTCTGCCGCAACGGTTTGCAGCTCCTCTGCGGTGATGGCTTCAATCTTGCTGACGATTTCTTCCGTGGAGATGACGCGGTTGAACAAAAGCATCTGGCGGGCAATCATTTCTGCCGTGGCGGAAGAACTCTCCAATGACATCAATAAACCGGCTTTGATCTGCGTTTTGGCACGCTGCAATTCCACCGCAGTGACTTTGTCATTGAGGATCTTTTTAATCTCTTCGGAGACGACCGGCAAAAGCTCATCCAATTCCTTAGGGGTGGTGGCGGCATAAATGCTGAAAACACCGGTGTCTTTATAAGCTTGATTGAAGCTCTGAATGTTATAAACCAGGCCACGCTTTTCCCGAATTTCCTGGAACAGACGGGAGGACATGCCCCCACCGAAAATGGTGGAAAGAACGGAATGCGCATAGTAGTTCGGCGCTTGGTAGGAAGCCCCTTCAAAACCTAAAATCAGGTGGGTTTGTTCAATATCTTTGCTTTCCAGCTTGCAACCACCGATATAGCGTTGCGGATCTGAAGTGTAGGCCTTTTTGAGCGGTAGGGCAGAGAGGCGGGATTCCACCATTTTGACGAATTTATCATGATCTACCCGACCGACGGCGACAACCACCATGTTATCTGCGGCGTAGTGCTTGGCCATGTAGGCGTCCATGCGCTCTTTGTTGAAAGAACGGACTTGCTCCGGTGTGCCGAGGATGGTGCGGCCGGTGGCTTGATCCGGAAAAGCGACTTCTTGGAAATAATCAAAAACGAGGTCGTCCGGAGAATCTACGGACTGCTTGATTTCTTGAACGACAACTTCCTTTTCCTTCTTCATCTCGGCGGCATCAAAGGTTGGCGAGGTGATGAACTCTGCCAAAACATCCGTGGCGAGCTCAATATCGTCTTTGAGCATTTTGGCATAAAAGCAGGTGACGTGGCGAGAGGTGTAGGCATTGGTGCCACCGCCGACGTTTTCAATATCTTCGGAGATTTGGAGGGCGTTTCTGGATTTGGTGCCCTTGAAAACCATGTGCTCGATAAAGTGGGAAATGCCGTTATCGGCGGCTGTTTCATCGGCAGAACCGGTGTTTACCCAGATACCGAGAGAAACGGATTCGATTTGCTGTCTTTCTGCAGTGACAATGCGGAGTCCGTTTTTTAATGTCGTTTGTTTGAATTCCATTGTATTATACTTCCCGATAAAAGTTTAAATTAAAAAAATGCATAAGAGCGGTTGTAGAATAATTCGGATTATAAATCAAGCTAATTTTCTGTTTTATATCAAAATTATCCCCTTAAAAAAATTTTAAATTTGTTTATTTAATATGCTTACTTAAAGGATTGATTTTTTTTGATAGGAGAGAATGATATGAAAAATATGCCGAAGTTTGCAGTGGTGTTGTCCGGGTGTGGACGGGCGGACGGATCGGAAATCAATGAATCCGTGACGGCGTTGTTGGCAATTGATCAGGCCGGGTGTACTTACCAATGTTTTGCACCGGATATTGAGCAGGCCATAGTGGTGAATACGCTGACAAATGAGAAAATGCCGGAAAGACGAAATGTTTTGGTGGAATCGGCACGAATCGCCAGAGGAAATATCAAGCCGTTGGGGGAGTTTGATCCGCAAGAGTTTGATTGTATTGTGTTCCCCGGGGGGCTGGGCGCTGTGCTGAACTGGTGTGATTTTGCACAAAAAGGAGTGAATTGCACCGTGGAGAGCAGTGTTGCGGCGGTGATGGAGAAGGCGTATCGGCAGAAATTGGTGATCGGGGCCATGTGTATCGCACCGGTGGTTGTGGCCAAGGTGTTGGGTAAATACGGGGTAACGGTGACAATCGGCAGTGACAAGACCACGGCGGAAACTATCGCAAAAACCGGCGCAAAGCATGAAGTTAAAAGCGCAACGGAAGCCTGTGTGGATGCCGAACATCGGGTGGTTACCACACCGGCGTATATGATGGCAAAATCCATCAAAGAGGTTTATGCCGGAGCGCAGGCGATGATTGAAGCAATGGTGAATTTGGCAGTTGACAAAAATACAAAATGAGAATAACGTCGGAAGTTCAAAAATAATCATTTAAATATAAATATGTATGGATCAGTACGATGTTATGTCGGATAAGGCTGAATGCTTTATCAGTCATCAGGAAATTATGACAGTTCTGGACGAGGCAGAAGAATGTAAGACGAATGTCCCGCTCTTGATGAGCTATCTGGATGAGGCGGAAGCTATGCAGGGTTTGAGCTATGATAAGGCCGTTACCTTGCTCTTGGCCCGAAATCCGGAAGTCAATGCGCGCATCTTTGCGCTGGCCGAGAAGATCAAAAACGCTTACTACGGAAACCGTATCGTGTTGTTTGCGCCGCTCTATCTGAGCAACTATTGCATCAACCACTGCGTGTATTGCCCGTATCATGCCAAAAACAAACATATCTATCGCAAAAAGATGACCCAAGACGAAATCCGTCGGGAAGTTATCGCTTTGCAGGATATGGGGCATAAGCGCCTGGCCTTGGAAGCAGGGGAAGATCCGGTGAATAATCCGCTGGATTACATCCTTGAAAGTATCGATACAATCTATTCCATTCACCATGAGGCCGGATCTATCCGCCGTGTGAATGTGAATATCGCGGCGACGACGGTGGAAAATTATCACCGTTTGCATGAAGCCAAGATCGGTACTTACATCCTGTTTCAGGAGACCTACAACCGCGCGTCGTACGAGGCGTTGCATCCGAGAGGCCCAAAAGCCAATTACGCTTATCATACGGAAGCCATGGATAGGGCTTTCCAGGGCGGATTGGAAGATGTGGGCTTGGGTGTGCTGTTTGGGCTGCAGAACTATGCGTATGAGTTTGTCGGGCTGCTGATGCATGCCGAACATCTGGAACGCAAGTACGGTGCCGGACCGCATACAATCAGTGTGCCACGTCTGCGCCCGGCTGATGACATTGATGTTTCAAGTTTCAAAAACGCGTTGCCTGATGAGGTGTTTTTGAAAATTGTTGCGCTGCTGCGTATCGCTGTGCCTTATACCGGGTTGATTATCTCTACCCGAGAGAGCCAGAGAGTGCGTGAGCAAGCCTTGAAACTCGGTGTGTCGCAGATTAGCGGTGGGTCAAAAACCTCGGTTGGCGGATATGCTGCCGAAGATGTGACCGAAGAAGACAGTGCCCAGTTTGAAATTGCGGATCATCGCAGTTTGGACGAGGTGGTGCGCTGGCTGATGGAACTCGGTTATTTGCCGAGCTTTTGCACCGCATGCTACGGTAAAGGGCGTCAGGGTGTTGATTTTATGGAGATCTGCAAGAAAAAACAGATCCATAATTTCTGTAGCCCGAATGCGCTGTTGACCTTGTCGGAGTATCTGAACAACTATGCTTCACCGGAGACGGCGAAAGTCGGGTTGGCGTTGACCTCTGCCGAGATGAAAAAGTTGCCGGAAGCAACCCAACGCGCTATCCTGAAAAGGCTTAA
>CAYPIZ010000122.1:0-3537 GCA_964410935.1 uncultured Acetobacter sp.
TTATTGTTTTAAAATGTGGGTTTAAAAGGAATATAAGATAAGTTTTTGCTTGAATATTCTAAAATATTGTTATAAGTTCTTCGCAGAATTAACCGTTCTGCCGTCTGCAAAACGATATGTTTTGTGTGCGGCTGTTTTTTAACTTAATAAGCTGATAGGAGCTATTTAACCATGAGTAAATGGGTATATACATTTGGTAATGGCAAAGCTGAAGGCGATGCCTCAATGAGAAATCTCCTCGGCGGTAAAGGTGCTAACTTGGCAGAAATGAACAAGGTTGGTTTGCCTGTTCCTCCGGGATTTACAGTTACAACAGAAGTTTGTACATACTACTACAATAATAACAAGACATATCCGGCAGATTTGAAAGATCAAGTTCGTGCAGGTGTTGCTCATGTTGAAAGCATTATGAATAAAAAGTTTGCTGATGCCAACAATCCGTTGTTATTCTCTGTTCGTTCCGGTGCTCGCGTTTCTATGCCTGGTATGATGGATACAGTATTAAACCTCGGTTTGAATGATGAAACAGTTAAAGCTTTGGCTAAAGCCAGCGGGTCTGAAAGATTTGCTTATGACTCTTATCGTCGTTTCTTACAAATGTTCTCTGACGTTGTTTTAGGCGCTGATTTGGATTTGTATGAAGAAGCTTTGGAAAATATGAAAAAATCCAAAGGCTATAAGTCTGATACGGATTTGACAGCTGATGACCTTAAAGAATTGGTAAAAGAATACAAAGAAATTGGTCAAAAGATCGGTAAAGTTGTTCCGCAAGATCCTTGGGATCAATTGTGGGCTGGTATTGGTGCCGTATTTGGTTCTTGGATGGTTGATCGTGCTATTACATATCGTAAATTAAACAATATTCCGGGTGACTGGGGTACAGCCGTTAACGTTCAGACAATGGTATTCGGTAATGCCGGTGATGATTGCGCAACAGGTGTATGCTTCTCTCGTGACCCTGCAACCGGTGAAAATGTTTACTACGGTGAATATTTAGTTAATGCTCAAGGTGAAGACGTTGTTGCCGGTATCCGTACACCGCAACCGATGGCTTCTAAAGGTGATGGTAATTCCTTGGAAGAAAAATGGCCGAATCTTTATAAAGAATTGGTTGATGTTCGTAATAACCTTGAAGCTCACTACAAAGATATGCAAGATATGGAATTTACTATTGAACATGGTAAATTGTGGATGTTGCAATGCCGTAACGGTAAGAGAACCGCTGCAGCTGCTGTTCGTATGGCTGTTGAAATGTACGAAGAAGGTATGTTGACTAAGGAAGAAGCTATCATGCGTGTTGGTGCTGATCAATTAGATCAATTGTTGCACCCGATGTTGGATCCGAAAGCTCCGAAAAAGGTTATTGCAACAGGTCTTCCTGCTTCTCCAGGTGCTGCTGTTGGTCGTGCCGTATTCAATGCAGAAGATGCTGAAGAATGGGCTTCTAAAGGTGAGAAAGTTATTCTTATTCGTAATGAAACCTCTCCGGAAGATATTGGCGGTATGCACGCTTCTCAAGGTGTGATTACTGCTCGTGGTGGTATGACTTCTCACGCTGCCGTTGTTGCTCGTGGTATGGGTACTCCTTGCGTTTCCGGTTCTACAGACATTGTTATTGATTATAAAACAAAAACTATGTCCACAAAAGCCGGTGTTGTTATCAAAGAAGGCGATTGGGTATCTTTGGATGGTGCTAAAGGTCAAATTATTGAAGGTAAAGTTCCAACTGTTCAAGTTGAAATGACCGGTAACTTTGGTAAGTTGATGACTTGGGTTGATGAAATCAAAACCATGAAAGTTCGTGCAAATGCCGAGACTCCTAAAGATGCTCAGCAAGCTCGTGACTTCGGTGCAGAAGGTATCGGTTTGGCAAGAACAGAACACATGTTCTTTGATGCAAACAGAATTGCCGATATGCGTGCTATGATTTTATCTGATACAGAAGAAGGTCGTCGTACAGCTTTGGCTCGTTTGTTGCCTTACCAAAAGCAAGACTTCATTGATTTGTTTACAATCATGAATGGTCTGCCGGTAACAGTTCGTTTACTTGACCCGCCGTTGCATGAATTTTTGCCTCACACAGATGCAGAAATGCAGGAATTGGCTGATAAAATGGGTATGACTTTGGCTCAGGTTAAGAATCGTGCTGAAAAATTACACGAATTAAACCCAATGTTAGGTCACCGTGGTTGCCGTTTGGCTGTTACATATCCGGAAATTTGCGAAATGCAAACCCGTGCTATCTTGGAAGCTGCTTTGGAATGCCAGAGCAAGGGAATCAAAGTTATTCCTGAAATCGAAGTTCCTTTGATTGGTTCTAAGAAAGAATTGGATATTTGTAAGAATATCATTGATACAACTGCTCAGAAAGTATTTGCTGAAAAGGGTCAAAAGATTGACTACTTAGTTGGTACGATGATTGAATTACCGAGAGCTGCTTTGCAAGCTGAAAATATTGCAGAATCTGCAGGATTCTTTGGTTTCGGTACAAACGACCTTACTCAAACAACTTTGGGTATGAGCCGTGATGATACCGGTGCTATTTTGGATTGCTACAGAGCTAAAGGCGTTTATGTTGCTGATCCGTTCGCATCTATTGATGTTGAAGGCGTTGGTAAATTGGTTAAACGCGCTTGTGTTCAGGGTCGTATGACTAACCCGGACATTCACTTGGGTGTTTGTGGTGAACATGGTGGTGATCCTGCATCTATTGAATTCTTCAATTCTTGCGGATTAGATTATGTTTCTTGCTCTCCGTTCCGTGTACCGGTTGCTCGTTTGGCTGCTGCACAAGCTGCAGTTAAGCAAAAAGGTCAGCCGAAAGCTGTTGATGCAGCTAAAAACGGTTGTTGCTGCAAGGAAGCTTGCTAATTTTTAGCTAAGTTTTTTAGAAGAGCCTCACCACTTTTGGTGGGGCTTTTTGTTTATATTTTTTTGTTTTTGTTGAAATGTATAAAAATTGGTCTCAATATCAAATCAGATTTAATTGATATACCTTCGGAGGAAGTTATGGATTTTAGTAAATTGAAAAATGTAAAAGAGCTTAAAAAGGTTGGTTTGGAAATCTTTGAAAGCACGGTTAAAGAACTCAATAAATTAAAAGATTTTGATGTTGAAAAAGGAAAAATCATCTTTAATAAAGAAGTTTGGACATATTTGCACCCTGCAGTATTTAATTATAAAAAACCTTTTGACGGTCGGTTATCACGTCGCCATTTTTGGATTATATGGCTTTTTTCCATTTTGCTGTGGTTTGGGGTAGAAATTGTTCGTCTGATTTTACCGATTTTGACTCCGATTTTGAATTTTCTCTACCTTGCGGTTGTGATTGTTTTAGGTGTTATGCTGATTGCCCGTAGATTTCATGATATTAATCTTTCTGCGTGGTGGATCTTGTTAGCACTTATCCCCTATGTAGGTTTTCTTGTTGTTTTACTTCTGTGTGCCTTAAAAGGGGATACACAATCTAACACATACGGTGGTATAGAAAAATAGAATCCTTATTTTAACAAGAAACAGGTTTAGGATTTTTCTTAA
>CAYPIZ010000123.1:0-3511 GCA_964410935.1 uncultured Acetobacter sp.
CAAGATGTTTCCGGTTTGGATGTGACTTCGGAATCTACTATGTTTAAGGCTAAGACCACAGGGGCAGAGGGTTCTTATGATGTGGTGTTGGAGCGTGAAAACTTTAATAATCTGCTGGCAGATAGCGATACGGCACGCTATTTTGAAGAGAATTATACTGCTCAGAACGGTGTGCAGTTGTTTGACGTACTGAAAACAGCCACAACGGAAGAAAAACTTAATCAGATGTCGGATAATTTTACCGGAAAAGATGTTTTACCGAATTTCAGACGGGAAGATGCGCTGGTTTATCGGCACTTGGATCAGCAATTTGATGATAATTTGTTTAACCGTCCGGAGCAAAAATATATGGGAGGCTATAAATACATTGATGTTTCCTCTGATGAGGACGGTGCATTGATTGGGAGCGACGGAACGGCACAGGCGGCTTACGGTATGGTTAAAGCAACGAACGATAGCGGGGTAACCTACGGTTTAGGGGCAAGTGTGGCAAAACTTAAGACGGATTATGATAACGGCTCCACCCACAAGAGCAATATGTTTGGGGTTTGGGTGCCGGTCGGCTATCAATTCGCCAATGGGGTAACCTGGTTTTCCAAGGCGTATGCCGGGTATGCCGACGGGGAGTATAAACGGATAACACCGTTAGGACGCTATACTTCTGATGCTGATGAATATCAATATGGTTTGGGTAATGAGGCACGTTACAATATAACTTTCGGGAACGGATTTACTTTGTCTCCGGCGGCGGAATTGAACCTGTTGGGGATTTATCAAAAAGGCTTTGATGAAGGAAACGGTGCGCAAGCGTTGTCATCCGACGATAATAATTCTCTTTCTCTGGAAGGGGGACTGGGGGCTTATCTCTCCAAGACGTTCGGCTTGACAGATAATTCTAAACTCGGTATACAAATCGGCGGTATTTATTATGTTGAGTTCTTAGATGAAGATAGCGGCGCAAGGGCTCGTTTGCAAGGACTTAGCGATAGCTATAAGCTCAAAAATAAGAGCAATGATGACCGGGCAGTGTTCTCGCTTAGAGCCAACTATGATTATAAAAATATCACGCTTTACGGCTTGATTGAACAAGAGTTTGGCGGTAATGATGCCTTTAGTTTTGACTTGGGTGCACAGTATAATTTTTAGGAGTGTTTTGAGATGGAAAAGATTATGCAATACATAAAAAACGGCAAAGGGGTCGGGATGATTTTTCTGCTGGCGGCGGCGGTGTTGCTGGCCGGTGTGTATCTTATTTCCGCTCATGAATTTTATGCTTCCCTTAAACCAAAGTTGACATTGGCAGCAGAAGACTTTTTGCCGATAACGGTGGAAAATCATCAAATTGTTTCTCCGCTGAATGTGAAGAAAAGTTTGAATTTAGACTTCGGATCAGAAGAAGAAAATACGCAATATCCGTTTGTGGTGATGATGGATACAACGGAAAATGCCGCGGAAAAGCCCGATATTAAGCAAGGTGTTGCCTTGATGCACGGCAAAGTTTATGTGGTGCAAGATGAAAATGTGCGCACATTTGAACTGAATGACGGTGTGGTGGATATGGATGCGTTTGTGAAAGCGATGGATAGTTTTGCCGGTATCTTTTTTGTGTTTGTGGCCTGCTTGGTGATTGCAATATTCTTTGTCCGCGGGTTGCTTTTTTGTTTGATTTTGGCATTGTGTGGGCAGATTGGTTTAAAGATAATGAAACGCCCCTCTGAGGGAGTGTTCGCACCGTTGATGCGGTTAGATGCCGTGTTGCTGTTTGCCGCACAAGTGATCCTGTTTGCCTTGAATTTCTTTTTAAATTTAGGGCTTTCTCTGTTTGGCATGTTACCGCTCTTGCTGGCACTTGAAATTTTCTTCCTTGCTAAAAATGAAATAGTTAAGGCGTAGAAAAAGATATTTAGGGTGTGGTCAAAATCGCCTTTTTGCTTGCATATATTTGTGCGTGTCTTTAATCTTTTTTTCAGATGTAGACTATTAGGGGATTGTTATGAAAAAAATTCCGGTGTTGGTGTTTGGGGCTCTGTTGGCCATGCATACGACAGCATGGGCCGAGTATACATATCGTGAGGGGGAAGTTCGCCTGATGCAGGGGATTCTCTATGATTCGGACGGAGAGCCTTTGAATGGGACGTATGAGGAAGTTTACGATAATAATGTGGTTAAAAAAGTCAGCCCGTATGTGAACGGTCGGCTGAACGGTGTGGAAACGGTCTATGATACAGACGGGAAAAAGGCTGCCGATGTTCCTTATGTGCATGGGGTAAAAGACGGGGTGGCTTTGCTCTATTATCCGGACGGTAAGTTGAAAAAGAAAATCCCTTATAGAAAAGATAAAATTGACGGTACGGTGCGGAGCTATTTCCCGAACGGGAATGTGCAGACCCGGGAAAGCTATGCTAACGGAGAGAAAAACGGCGAAGCGCGGATGTATTATGAAAACGGTAACCTGAAACAACAACTCTCTTATAAAAACGGTAAGAAAGACGGGGAAGGGGTTATCTATTTTTATGATGGGCATGTTGCTGAAAAAATGGCTTATGTTGACGGCGAGGAAGTCGGCGCACGGAAGATTTATTATAAAAGCGGACGCTTGAAATCCGAAATCAATTACAAAGACGGGAAAAAGGACGGCGAACTTCGTAACTATTATGAGGACGGGGGAATGGCTTCCGTTATTGCTTATAAAAATGATATGGCAAATGGCGAAGGTGTCTTTTTTAATTCTGACGGTGTGGCGGAACGTTCTGTTACCTACAAAGATAACTTGCGTGACGGAGAGGCCAAACTTTATTATCCGGACGGAAAAGTTAAAACCGTGGCAAACTATCGCCAAGATGTGAAAAACGGTTTGGAGCAGGAATATTTTGAAAGCGGTGCGCTTAAAACCGAAATTCCGTATGTGAACGGGACAGTCAACGGTATCGGGCGTGAGTATTTTGAAAACGGAAAAGTCGCCTCTGAGATGACCTATGTGAATGCCGTTGCTGACGGTGTGGCGAATTTTTATACCGAAGACGGGAAGTTGAGCTCTATCGCGCAATATAAAAACGGTAAGAAAAACGGTGTTGAGAAGAATTTTGATAAAGACGGTAAGCTCGCTTTTGAGGAAACCTTTGTGCAAGATGTGCCCGAAGGGGAGTATAAAGAATATTATGATGACGGAAAAATCAAGTCTACGGCGTTTTATACCAACGGAATCTTGGAAGGGCTTTCCCTTATTTATGATCGGGAAGGCAATCTTTCTTACGAAGTCCCCTATGTGAAGAATAAAAAACACGGTGTGGTTAAGCGGTATTATCCGGACGGTACGCTGATGGGGGAAGTCAGCTACGAGCAAGGGATGAAACACGGCCCGCTTGATGCTTATAATCCGGACGGTACGCTGATGGCAAAAGTGCTCTTTAATCGGGATAAGGCCATTAAGGGGTACAGTTTGGACCATGGCAAGAAGCCGGTGTTGATGACGAAGGAAGAGTTGCAGCTGATTAATGATGCCTATTAAAGG
>CAYPIZ010000124.1:0-3497 GCA_964410935.1 uncultured Acetobacter sp.
GAAGAAAAGAAATTCTCTTCTACCACCAAGTTTACCGCGGTTTATACCACGACAAACTGGAAGGCCTCTGCCACCAACAACAAAGAATCAGGTGCATTCCTCTTTAGTGAGACTTCTCCTGTGGTAACCTTTGTTGACGGTAAGACCACCAAAGTTTTTGATGCGCGCAAATACACCTTCACCGGTGTTGCCCCCAAGCTGACTTCTACACCGGAGCGTGTTGTGAAGAACGGCGTTTCGTATGATGCTTATCCGTATAACTACACCGTTAAAGCAAGTTTTGACGGGACGGCTCTAGCGGATTTGGTTTCTAACGGAACATTGCTCAAAGTGGCCGATATTGTCGGTTCTGCCGGCTACAAGCCCTCACAGACTTGGGACGGTAAGACCACAACGGTACAGGTCATCAAGACCATACCGCACTCGGCAGCTGATGATGAAGTGTTGACGTACACACAAAAGTTCACCGTTGCGATGAGTGATCTGACCGACGGCAAGCTCTATGCGGATAACACCGACTTCAAAGCAACCGGTAGCCATACCGAAAGTTCTTCCGTTGCCAAAGACGGTTTATGGAGCACCAAGACCTACACCAGAAATTACACTTATGTACTTTCTAACGGGACGGTTAAACGTGATGATTTGAAGACCACCGTTAAAGATGCGGAAATCACCTTTACGGACGGCTCATATTCATACACCTTTGATGCCAGATTAAACATCTCTGCCAAGGATACCTACAAGACCGCTTATCAGGAAGGGAACTACAACGTTACACCGCATGTCTTGACCCTCACCGCCAAGCCGAACACCGGTTCGCAATCTTTCACAACCTCGGGCACAACGTCCATCTATGTGAAACGCGTTGCTTCAATCACCGGGCATACCGAAAAGACGGTTGTCTACTCTGACGGAACGGTTGACGCTTTTGTCACCCTCACCAAAGATGACGGCACTTCGGAAACCGTGAAGGTTAGTGATGCTTTCGGCTCTCGCTTTGCTTTCAACTTCACCAACGCCACCGCGCAGGAAAAAGTTGTTTCATCTGCCACACACACCGCATCGGGAAGTGTCGGCAATCCGACTTCGGAAGTTTCAAGCAAGGGCGACTGGAAGGTAACGACGTACAAGTATCCGTACAACCACGTTTTAAGCAACGGCACCGCCGCCGATAACGTGAATTCGTCATACGCTTATCGCAATTACGAATTCGTTTATCAGGGGAACGGACAGAATATCACGCTGCCCCGCCCGACGGTCAACATGACGAACAAATCGCTGAACATTACCTCACAAGGGAAATCCGGCGATTATGCTGTCTACAAAGCCGCTGTTGTGGTGAACGGTAGTGCCTCCGGTACGGAAGGTTCTTACACCACGGACTTAGCCGTGACTCACACGCTGAAAGTTCTGGATAACGAACCCGAACAACCGCACCTTGGTAAGCCGAAAAACTTTGTGGTAACCGCCACTTATGACCCCTCTTCAAAAGTAACAAGACGTGCTTTTGTTTTTGTTTGGGATCAGGGTGTGACCTACGCCGTTTGTGATTACGAAACCCAGCTTCCTGCTTCTGCGGACTTCAAGTACAAAGAAAGCAGCTACACGGGGTATAATTCTGTCGGCTATGACAAAGATAACAGTGATCACTGGCAACCTGCCCGCGGATCAGATGATTCCGACGCCATTCGCTGGTATTCGGCATCAGGTTCGCTGATCTCTGCCATTGATAAGGCGTTGAGCTGCAAAGTGATTGGTTGGAAGAACCTTGTAAACGGTGATTACGCCTTAGTGATCCCCGGCTACACCTACACCATCAACGGCTACAACATCACGGTGACCTCGCCTAACGGCCAAAAGGTGACCTTCAATAGCCATCATAACTAAGTATTTATTGTTTAACTTAACGAAAGCTCTCCCACTTTGGGGGAGCTTTTTTTGTGCCTGCATTGATGATTTAGCGCTTTACAATTAAGTTAAGTTGTTCTACTCTCAAAAACAGTTTTTTCAATATAGGAGTTTTTTGAAGATGAAAGCGAGAACACGTTTCGCCCCCAGTCCTACGGGATATATGCATATCGGTAATTTGCGTACCGCGTTGTATGAGTATTTGATTGCCAAAGTTTCCGGCGGAAGCTTTATTTTGCGTATTGAAGATACCGACCAAAAGAGATATGTGGAAGGCGCAACCGACATCATTTACAACACCTTGAAAACCGTTGGGATGAACTGGGACGAAGGGCCGGACATCGGCGGTAACTACGGGCCGTACATTCAATCCGAACGTCTGCCCCTGTATCAGGAATATGCTCATAAATTGGTTGAGCTTGGCGGGGCACACTATTGTTTTTGCTCCAAAGAAGATGCTGATGAACAAAAAGATGACGAGCAGAACATCAAATTCAAAGACCCCTGCAAGCTTATTCCGTTGGAAGAAGCCAAAGCCCGTGTGAAAGCCGGCGAGCCGTTTGTGATCCGTCAGAACATCAACAAAAAAGGCAAAGCAACGTTTCATGACGTGGTTTACGGCGATATTGAAATTGATTATGATGAGCTGGACGAAGGCGTTTTGCTGAAGTCTGACGGCTTCCCGACATACAATTTTGCCAATGTGGTGGACGATCACCTGATGGAAATCACCCACGTTGTCCGCGGGAATGAATACATCTCTTCCACACCGAAGTACAATTTGATTTATGAGGCTTTCGGCTGGACACCGCCAACCTACGTTCACGTGGCACAGGTGATGAAAGATGCCCAACACAAGCTCTCCAAACGCAACGGAGATGCCTCTTTCCAGGATTTGGTGGCAAAAGGCTATCTGCCGGAAGCGATTTTGAACTACATTGCCTTGCTGGGGTGGAACCCGGGGACAGAGCAGGAAATCTTTTCCTTAAAAGAGTTGGAGCAGGTTTTTGATGCCAACCGTTTGAACAAATCTCCGGCCATTTTTGACATCACCAAGTTGAAATGGATGAACGGGTGCTACATCCGTGCGTTGCCGTTTGAGCAGTTTCACGCCCTCGCCGACAAGGAATACGACAAGTTTTTGACCCGTCAGGTTAATCGTGAGGCGTTGTCTAAGGTGCTGCAACCGCGTATTGAAACGCTGGCGGAAATCAGCGAAGTGGCGGCTTTTGTGGAAACGTTACCGGCCTATGATGACGACTTATTCATCAACAAAAAGATGAAGACCGACGCCGCCATTGCCAAACAGGCCATTGCGCTGGCCATTCCGGCATTGGAAGCCGTAAGCGACTGGAACAACGAGAGTATTTTCAATGCGTTAAAAGGCGTTGCTGAAGCCAACGGTTTGAAGAACGGACAAGTTTTGTACCCTGTCCGCATTGCCTTAACCGGACTGGCCACCACCCCGGGCGGTGCGTCCGAAGTGGCCGAAGTGCTGGGCAAGGCAGAAACCCTCACCCGTTTGAGAGGATAACCCCGCTATACGGAAAATTAAAGGACACCTTTTACGGTGTCCTTTTTTTGTGGCT
>CAYPIZ010000125.1:0-3452 GCA_964410935.1 uncultured Acetobacter sp.
CGCATTGTCATTTGCGCCAAAGCAGTACAGACCACCCGGTATAATAAAAATCCTTGGTTTAAAATTTAAAATAAAAAACAGGGAAGAAATTGCTTCCTTCCCTGTAAAAATTCTAGTAGTTGGCTAGCTTGCCATAATTGGCTTTCTGTCGGGCGATGCCCAGCTCGAAAGCTATCGTTGCATAAACGAAATCCGCAGACACCTTATTGGTGTTTTGGATTACGTTTCCTCGGAAGCTATATCCGAGGGAAAATGACATGGCATTGCCGCTGCTAAAGAAGCGATGGCGATATTTCAGCTCAACCGCTCCTTGGATCGAAGATCCAGCGCTCCTTAGATAGCTTCCGTCGCTATCAATTTTTGAGTCCGTCCTGTACGTCTCAAAATTGACACCTCCCAATAAAGAAATTTTGTTGGTGTCATAATAGCCGAAGCTTACCCCAGGACCGGCCATGAAGGAGCTCATGAATGTCATGTAGCTGCCCTCATTTTCGGCATTGGAGGTGTACTCTCGCGAGCTCATGCCAAGGCGCAAATCGGCCTCCCACCAACGGCGGGTATAGACAGCACCAACTCCAGCCATTGGTTTGAAGCTATTCTCATAGCCTACACCGGCAAAGGCTTCCACAGCCCAACCGAACTTATTTGCGGCTTTACCCACAGGGATATTGCCGTCAAATTCGGTGGATTGCCCAGTATTCTGTTGGTAATTAGCCAACTCAGAAGATTGAGCAATGTAAGCGTCGCGGTTGCCGTCCTTGTCGATGAGAGACTCATTAACAAGGTTATTGATGGCCTTGGCATT
Source organism: uncultured Acetobacter sp. (assembly GCA_964410935.1). Taxonomy (GTDB): domain Bacteria; phylum Pseudomonadota; class Alphaproteobacteria; order RF32; family CAG-239; genus CAG-267. The sequence goes on from CAYPIZ010000125.1 coordinate 806, forward strand.
CACTGCGGCGAGGACCTCTTTTGGGGTTCCCACAAAGACGGTGTCTGTCTTCACGACAGTCACAGTTTTTACGGTGTCGCGGTGGATTTTACCGTCTTGGGCTTTATAGACGGCAAAGTTGATGCCCTTGCTATCTTTTCCCAAAATTGTATCGTTTGGGTTTGCGTCGAGATATTTCTTGCACTCTGCAAATTTCTCGACGTTAATAACTTGCGCGTTTGCGCTAAACGTAATTGCGCATATAGCTGCAACTACGAAAGAAAAAATCTTTTTCATATTGTTTCTATTTTTTTAAGTTTATATTCAATGAAAAATGAAAAAATATGAAATTGCGCAAATCAGTCAAACCTTAGGCCAACCTAGAATTTTTAACAATTCTGCTAATAATTCAACACAATTCATATTTTTTACGGTATTTAATCTAGCATATTTATTTTTGATTTTCAAGCACTTTTTGGGGATTCTGTCAAATTTTTAAACAAATAGACTCAAGGGTAACAAAAAAGCCGGCTTTCAAAACCGGCTTAAAACAAAAACATATCGGATTTTATTCTTCAACAAGCTTAATATGCAAGTCATCAATCTGTTGTTGGCTAACGGTATTTGGCGCTTGCATCAACAGATCTTGTGCCTTCCCGTTCAACGGGAAGAGAATAACATCACGGATGATCGGCTCATCCAAAAGGAGCATAACCGTTCTATCCACCCCGGGGGCACAGCCGGCGTGCGGAGGCGCGCCATACTTAAAGGCATTGATCATACCGCCAAATTTGTTGTCTACGACGCTGTGGTCATACCCTGCCAACTCAAAGGCTTTATACATAATTTCCGGTTTGTGGTTGCGGACAGCACCGGAAGCCAACTCCACCCCATTGCATACCATATCATATTGGTAAGCTAAAATCTCAAACGGATCTTTGTTCAAAAGGGCATCCATCCCCCCTTGTGGCATAGAGAACGGATTGTGTGAAAATTCAACAGCCCCCGTTTCCTCATTTTCCTCATAAAACGGAAAATCAACAATCCAGCAGAGTCGGAAAGCGTCTTTCTCAATCAAATCCAAATCTTCACCAAGCTTTGTACGAACTTTGCCCGCAAACTTATTGATAAGCTTTTTGTTGCCCCCCATAAAGACAATGGCATCGCCATCTTTAACACCGAAAGTCTCTTTGAGTTCTGCAATCTTCTCTTCAGAAAAGAATTTGGCAATTCCCTTGGCCCCGTTGGTTGAAAAGGCAACATAAGCCATCCCGCCAAAACCTTCTTCTTTGGCAAAACCGTCCAGCTTATCAAAGAAAGAACGCGGTTTTTCACCGGCTTGCGGAATAACGATTGCTCTTAATTGTTCTCCGCCGGCAGCCTTTGTATCATAAACCCCAAAACCGGAATTGTTAAAGAATGCCGTTGCATCTTGAATATAGAGCGGATTTCTTAAATCCGGCTTGTCGGAGCCGTATTTTAACATAGCTTCTCTAAAGGCGATTCTCTTAAACGGAGCTTGATCAACCTTCTTGCCGTTTGCAAACTCGTTAAAGATTGTCCCCATGGTCTTTTCCATCACTTTAAAAATATCTTCCTGTGTGGCAAAAGACATTTCCATATCCAGCTGATAAAATTCCCCCGGGCTTCTGTCTGCACGCGGATCTTCATCACGGAAACACGGAGCAATCTGGAAGTATTTATCAAAGCCGGATACCATCAACAACTGTTTAAACTGTTGCGGAGATTGTGGTAAAGCATAAAACTTCCCCGGGTTCAAACGGGACGGAACCAAAAAGTCTCTGGCCCCTTCCGGAGAGGAGGCTGTCAAAATAGGTGTCTGATATTCCAGAAAACCTTGTTCGTTCATCAACTCACGCATTCTTTTGATCACTTTACAACGTAAGATAATGTTGTTATGAATCTTCTCACGTCTTAAATCCAAAAAGCGATATTTTAAACGCATATCCTCAGGGGAGTTATCTTCACCGAAAACCTGAATAGGCAAAACATCAGCTTGAGAATGTAAGGTAACCGCACTAACCTTAACTTCAATATCACCGGTCGGCATATTTTTATTTACGCTTTCACGCATAACAGCCACACCGTCAACGGTTATCACACTCTCCACACGAATATCTTCAAGTTGCTTAAATAAATCACTTGAACTGTCTACCACACATTGAGTTATCCCATAGTGATCCCGCAAATCTATGAAACATAGATTGCCCAAATTACGCTTGCGGTGTATCCAACCTGAAAGTTTGACCGTTTGTCCGGCATTTTCAGCTCGTAATTCTCCGCAGGTATGTGTTCTATATTCAATCATAAATACCCCTGAACAATTATTTCAACATTAACGCTCGTATTTTTATCCCAAATCAGTGGAATTGCAAGCTAAAATTAAAAAAATCTTAAACAATCCCCTATAACCTGAACAAAAAATAAAAAAGGAATTTAAGAATGAATTTAATCAACACCACAGAAGAACTCAACCAAGCTTGTATTCTTTTGAATAAACAAAAAATTATTGCCATAGATTGTGAATTTATCCGTGAAAAAACATATTATCCGATCCCGTGCCTTATTCAAATCGGCTACAAAGAGGGGGCTTTTTTGGTGGATCCGTTGGCTAAAGAAGTTGATTTCTCAAACTTTTTTGATCTTC
>CAYPIZ010000126.1:0-3429 GCA_964410935.1 uncultured Acetobacter sp.
TTTTCAGGTAACAAATCAACGGAGTTTGCTGCCGGCATCAGGAACACAAAATTATCCGGATTTACACCCAAAGCTTGGGCTTTGAGCTTTGCCGGTTGAGCAATATCCTCAGAAATAACCGCTTTTTTATAGGATATTTTGGAGAAATCCGCCTTTAAATATTTTTCCCAACTCTTATAAAAATGCTCTCCGCTGTTATTCATGTTTATGAGTTGCCTATCAAATAAGATAGCCTCAATATGATTGCCGTTTTGATCATCAAGCGGAGCATCTAATGTGCCTCTCCCCAAGAAGAATACCGGAAGTTGCGGGGCAAACATCTTAAAAATTTCTGCATGTCCGGCTTTGCTTGCTAAAAGCAGTGTATCCGGATGATACCAAAGTTCTGCTGTCCGCGCATAAATAACTGCTTCGCCCAGATTGTTTATAATGACTTTGACTTGCCTGTTTTTAACCTGTGGCATATTGTCTTTCAAAGCCTCAGCAAAGTTAATATATTTATGCAGATGCTTTACCTTATATTGAACACCCAAAAAATATCTCTTTTCATAACAATCCGAGATTTTGGTGGTCAAAACAGGAATACCTAAAATGCGTTTGACTCTTTTTTCCATAACGTTAGGCAACTCCGTTTTTCAGCAAATCATGGATATGCAGTAAACCTATCGGACGCTGATCTTCATCTACGACAAACAAACTTGTAATTTTGTTGTCATTCATCACTTTAACCGCTTCTGAAGCAAAAAGATTTGCATTAATCGATTTTGGATTTTGCGTCATGACAGCCGTCACACTCTTAAAGATCAGCTGCATGTTCATCTTACGACGCAAATCACCATCTGTGATAATACCGATAAGCTTGCCGTTTTTGTCCGTAATACCGACACAACCAAGCATTTTGTTTGTCATCTCAATAATGGCCCTATCCATAAAGTCATTTTCCGAAACAAGCGGAACTTCTGAACCTTTGTGCATTAAATCCGAAACTCTTTGCAAAACAGAACCTAGCTTTCCTCCAGGGTGGCGCAAATTGAAGTCAACTTTGGTAAAGCCTTTTCTTTTCATCAGTCCGCATGTCAGAATATCACCATAAACCAGTGTTGCAGTGGTGGAATTTGTCGGTGCTAAGCCGAGCGGACACGCTTCACCTAAATTCGGCAATTGCAAAAGTATATCCGATGCTGCCGCTAAGGTGCTTTTCTCATTTTTAGTCAGACCGATAACTTTAATGCCAAAGCGTTTGCAATAGTTCAAAACATCGCACAGCTCACGCGTTTCACCACTGTTTGAAATGGCAATCACAACATCATCAGTCGTAATCATACCTAAATCGCCATGACTTGCTTCGCCCGGATGAATAAAAAATGACGGCGTACCGGTTGAAGCTAAAGAGGCGGCGATTTTCCTGGCAATATGTCCGGATTTACCCATACCGGTCACAATAATGCGACCTTTTGCCGCCTGCATTACATCAAGTGCCTGTTTCAACAGTTCCGGTGATAAATGCTCACGCATATATTCCAAACTCTTAATCTCGCTGTTAATCGTTTCAACGGCCATATTTAAATCGTCAGCCGCTTCAAAATCGTCTAATTTTAGTGCTGTGTTCATCACAATTCCTCGTTTATTGTTACGTTAATTTCAAGACTTGCGTCACGTTGTTTCCCGACGGCGTAGGCGGTTTTGAGCCCGCTCGGCTTGTCGTCGTTTATCAAAATACGTTCGCCCATCGGGGCATTAAAAATAATCCGGTCAAACCGCAAATGATGTTGCTGCATGAACGCTACCAGATTGTCCTTTTCTTCTTCCTGGCGAGAGGTGAGCAAAATAATCATATCTTCTGCCGGAATTTGCGCAAAAAAGGCCTCCACGCCGTCTAAAATCGTATCTCCGCCATGTTTGTAGCCGTTGTGGACACAAATCGTGCCGTCCACGTCTAAAATCCAGGTATGCGCCAACGGAGAGAGAACCAGATTAGTTTGCGTCATCCAAATACTCCTGCAATTCCAATAATCCTTTGTAAAACGCACCGCAGATAGCGTCATAATCTTCCCACGCGTAGGTTGTGAGCGACAGCCAGATAATAGCGTGCAACAGTTTGATTTTACGTCTATCGGCACCGGTTAATGCAAAGAAATCGTCTTCCAGATCGCCCCAGTTGTTAGAAACAATTTCCAGCTCAACTTCACTATCCTTAATTTCCAGCGAAAAGTTTTTGCGGTTAAATTGATCGTAGTTACCCACCACGCTGTAATATAATTTAGCCCAATCATAATCCGCATCGCCGTAAAACTTGGTCTTGCCGAAGTAGCCGCGCGGATCAATCAAAACAGGACGCACGCCTTTTGTTTCAATCATCATATTATGAAACGTGCAATCCCCGTGAATGAGGTGAAATTGCTTCGGGTACATGGTCCGCATTTCTGCCGTAATCTTATCTTTAACCGCAAAAATATTGGTGCATTTCTTACCGTTAATCATCACAGACGGATCTTTGGCAAACGGCACAAGCTCCTGCACCAACGCCAGACGATCAAAGGTTTTGGTGATGTAATTGTTTTCGCAATCATCAACATTGGCGGCAATCGGCTCCACCAAATTGTGCAAGTCTTTTAACGCCGCAACGATTTTGGCAAGCAACGCCCGCTTGAACCCCTTGGTCAAAAAGGCATATTCAAAGATATTTTCACCCTTCACCTTTTCCATAACCAGCGGATCAAACCCGTAAATCTGCGGAATATTCTTATACTTTAGGCCGATAACCTTTTTATACCAGTTGATTTCGTCTTGTGCGAGCTTTTGCCCTTGTTCGTTGAGCGGATACTTCAAAACGATATCGCCCTTGAACTCCATTTTGTTAAACGGACGGCATTTCGGCTTGTTCAGCTCATTTTGAAAATAAGAAAGCATCGTCCCGATTTCCAAACCGCCGTACATATTCAGCCGCTCAAATGCCAGATTTTTACCGGCTAAATAGCGTACGAACTCACCCTCGGCCGGCACATCGGCAATTTGCGTTTTATCCTTAAAAATAAACAACCCGGCAACACCGTTTTCAGACGAGGCCTCCTCAATAAATTGATTGTCCCGATAGGACCAACGGCATGGAAAATCCTTTGAAATTCCAAGATAGTTAGCGGATATGTCATGTGGTTGCGCCGCGATGTGCGACAAAATCAAATCACACCAGATCAGCATAAACGGTGTCTTTTCCGGAATTGTCTGCAAACATTCCGCAATACCGGAACAAGTCCCCTTTTTGGTGGCGTCAATCACCTCATAATCCACTTTGGCAAAGGCTTTCAGATAGCGTTTGAAAGTTTCTTTCTGATAATCGGCAATGATTTTAAAGTGCGCCGACGGATATTTTTTGAACAAATGAAAAATCATCGGCAAATTATCAACCGGCACCAGTGCTTTCGGCTTGTT
>CAYPIZ010000127.1:0-3420 GCA_964410935.1 uncultured Acetobacter sp.
AAGAATAAATAATGTTGCTGTTTGTACTATTCAAAAACTTTGCTTGTGTTTAGAATATTTTTTTGCTACACCACATTAAAAGGAAGGAATACGATGCAAAATAGCAAATGTGAAATATGTGGTGGATGTGTCTTCCGTGCATTGGGGGAAGATCAATATCGGCAAAACAAATTGGCGGATTTTGAAAAAACAATTTCCCTTGTCAAAAATGCCCGTCCGGTTTTTGATACACCGATTCTTATTGCAGATGGTCAACGCCGCCGTGCAGATATGGAATTCACTTATCAAAAGAAAACGTTGACACTTGGCTTTTATGCTGAGGGCACACACCAACTGATAGATGTTGAAAATTGCCCTATGCTGACGCCAAAACTGAATGCCCTTCTTCCGCAGATTCGCACCTTTTTAGCAGACTTTTGTGCAATCAAAATTACCGTAAAAAATAAGAAAAAACTCATAACGGAAAGTATTACGAAAGGGGCAATCCGTTTGCTGGAGGCGGATAACGGGGTGGATGTTTTGTTGAATTTAGCGCAAACGCCACAATTGGAGCATCGTTTAGCCGTGGCGGATTTTGTAAACGCTCTGCCGGAAGTCGTGCGATTCTCTTGGCAAATTAACAATACGGTGGCAGAAACGATTGTGCAAAAAAATGCTCCGATTCTCCATATTGCGAACGCCGTTGTGGAAATTCCTCAAGGTGTGTTTTTGCAAGCTTCTAAAGCCGCAGAAACGCAGATGATTGCCAAAGTGCTGGAATATATGGGGCAAACACACGGGAAAATTGCAGACCTGTTTTGCGGTTTAGGAACGTTTACTTACCCATTGGCACAAAATAAAGAAAATGAGATTGTTGCGGTGGATTCTTCTGCGGATTCGCTTAAAGGTTTGCAACAGGCACTCAATCAAAATCAGATCCATAATGTGCAGGTGCAAAATAAAAACTTATTCAAATATCCTTTTGATAAGGACGATTTTAAAGGAATTTCCGCTGTTGTGATAGACCCGCCCAGAGCCGGTGCTCATGATCAATGTCGTGCTATCGCAGAGCTGGAGGCTTCTCTTCGTCCGCAAAAAATTGTCTTTGTTTCCTGTAATCCTAAAACTTTTGTATATGATGCGGAAACCCTCATCAATGCGGGCTATTGTTTTGAACGTGTCACTTTGATAGATCAGTTTGTGTATTCTAAACACCAGGAACTGATTGCTTTATTCACTTTTAATTCTCAACCATAAGAAGGAGTATAAAATGGTAGAAACTTCACTCTTGAAAGATATGGCAAACAGCATACGTTTTCTTGCTGCAGATGCAATCAATAAATCAAATTCTGGTCACCCGGGGATGCCTTTGGGAATGGCCGATGTCGCAACGGTTTTGTTTGCCGAATATATTAAGTTAAATCCTAATGCCCCCAAGTGGTTTGATCGGGATAGATTTATCCTCTCCGCCGGACACGGATCTATGTTGCTCTATTCTTTGCTGTATCTAACCGGCTATAAGGATATTTCAATGGAAGATATTAAAAACTTCCGCCAGTTCGGTTCCAAAACGGCAGGACATCCGGAATACGGGCATCTTGACGGGATTGATATGACCACCGGTCCTCTGGGGCAGGGAATTTCTTCTTCCGTTGGTATGGCATTGGCAGAAAGAATGGTCAATGCTAAATACGGTGATGCTTTGTGTAATCACTATACTTATGTTATCTCCGGTGACGGTTGCCTGATGGAAGGTATCTCCGAAGAGGCTGCTTCTCTTGCCGGACACCTGCGGTTGAATAAACTGATTGTCTTTTGGGATAATAATAACATTACCATTGACGGTACGGTTGATAAAGCCAGTTCTGTAAATCAAATTGCCCGTTTTGAAGCGATGGGCTGGAATACAATCAATATTGACGGTCATAATTATACAGAAATCAGACACGCCATAGAACTAGCTCAAAAATCCGATAAACCGACTTTGATTGCTTGTAAAACGGTTATTGGTTTTGGGGCTCCAACTAAATCCGGAACATCCAAATGTCATGGTTCTCCGCTGGGCGCAGAGGAAACCGCAGCTATGCGGCAAAAACTCAATTGGACGGCAGAACCTTTTACCGTACCGGAAAATGCCCTCAAAGCTTGGCGTTCTTCACAAGAGCGTAATCAAAACGCGTACGAAACTTGGGTTAAAAATGCAACGGCAGCCGGTACGGAATTTCAAGATTTTATCGCTAATAAACTTCCCAAAGGTTGGGACACAGCACTCAATACTTTAAAAGAGCAAGCTATTGCGGATAAAACTAAAGTTGCCACCCGTAAAGCTTCCGAAATGTGTTTAAAAGCTATTGTTCCACATATTCCGGAAATCGTTGGCGGTTCGGCAGATTTAGCCGCTTCTAATCTGACATTTGTGGAGGGCTTAAAGACCGTAACTAAGGAAGATTATTGTGCTAACAATGTTATGTACGGTATTCGTGAGCACGCCATGGGGGCAATTATGAACGGTATGGCACTGCATGGTGGCGTAATCCCGTACGGTGGAACGTTTTTTGTCTTTTCGGATTACATGCGTCCGTCTATGCGCTTGGCAGCCCTGATGGGGATTAGAGTAATTTATGTTTTGACCCACGATTCTATCGGGGTAGGGGAAGACGGACCAACTCACCAGCCGATTGAACACCTTGCATCATACAGAGCAATGCCGAATATTTTAACCTTCCGTCCGTGTGATGTTGTGGAAACGGCAGAAAGTTGGCAAATTGCCTTAACCGAAAAAAGTCGTCCAAGCCTTTTGGCTTTATCTCGGCAAAATCTTCCAATGCTCCGTACGTCCGCTAAGGAAAATCAGACCATGAAAGGCGCGTATGTGATTTCTCCATCTCACGGAAAACGCCAAGCGACAATCATCGCAACCGGTTCAGAAGTTTCTCTGGCGGTGGATACACAAAAGCTCCTTCAGGCAAAAGGTGTGGACGTTGCGGTTGTTTCCATGCCGTGTATGGAATTGTTTGAAGAACAAGATCAAAATTATCAAATGGAAGTCTTGGGGAATGCTCCGGTGATCAGTGTGGAAGCGGCATCAACCTTCGGTTGGAATAGATATGCGCAAAAGACAATCGGTATAGATACCTTCGGTGCATCTGCCCCGGCAGATAAACTCTACGATTATTTTGGGTTGACAGCGGAGAAAATATCTGCCGAAATCATCAAATTCTTGAAGTAAATTTGTGAAAAGGGGAGGGAAACCTCCCTTTCTTTTTACCGAATAAAAGATAAACACAAATTTTTACATTTTTTCTTGACAATAGATAAAGCTTCTTATATAAGCCTCTTTGTTGTCGCCGACATAGCTCAGTTGGTAGAGCTACTGATTTGTAATCAGTGGGTCCGCGGTTCGAGTCCGTGTGTCGGCACCAGTTTTTTCAAAGGGTTAGC
>CAYPIZ010000128.1:0-3403 GCA_964410935.1 uncultured Acetobacter sp.
TGCTGAGAAATAGAACGGATACGCTCTCCGGTCCGATTGTAGATATTTATAATCTCCGTAACACTTGTTTCAGGTTTACGCCGTTTCCGTTCCGGATCCACATCTAAAAGCGGATACCACTGTTTCTTTTGAGGATTTCGTTCACTTATCATTTTTGCTTCCGGTACAATGACCACTGCTTGCGGCAGTTTCTTGGCAAGAATTTCTGCAAAAGGGTAAATATCACCGCTGCAACTGGTATATCCGTGCAAAAATATAATCAAAGAAGACGGTGTTTTCGTATTTCCCAAAACCTGATAATCAAAAGTATCCATAAGTCAATCTCCTTAACAGATATGACCTGTTTACAAATAAAACATTAAAATTTATTTAATTTTAGCCAAAATAGTCGGTACGTTAGGCTATAAAAAACACCCTTATGATTAATTAATCAATCGTCGGAAAGGGATAATTTTCTTTACGAAATTGATCTGTTAAGAGGTCAATACAATACTGAGCAACTTTTGTTTCATTAAATAAATCATAGTACTTTTGCCACCCGTTTTGTGCAATCTGCATCCTAATTTGCGGCTTTTCTCTATAGAAACGAATTTTATCCGTCATCTCTTCAAATGTTGAAAAAAAGCCCATCTCATCTTCTCTAAAAAAGTCTCTGTAACCGCTTTCCCGATCCACTAAAGCTAAACAACCGTTTCCCATAGCATGCGCAATTCTATCGGAAGAGTAAAGATAATCTTTGTTTGTAATATTTGCATTAAGCACCATTGCTGAAGCGGAAAGTTTTTCCATGTAATCTGCTCCGGAAACCGCCGGTTCCTTAATTTGTGGAAAACAGCAGGATGCTTCAGGGATATTTTCGTATATCATTGAAACCAATTCTTCGGCGGAAAGCATTTTATCACCGACATCACGTATTTTTCTAGGGGAGGCCGCAAAGAATAAATCATATTTTGGGGCGATATTTTCAAACACCCTGGCTCGCTCCACAGATCTGTCCACCGGGTTGGGTATAAATCCCACCTTATGTTTTTTCGGATCAAACTGAGCAAGCAGAGAGGTGTCTGCTGTAGTAATTAAGGTATAATCAACAACTTCAAGCTTTGATTTGATGTTGTTAATATTATGTTTTCCGGAAAAGACATTCGGATTTATCGAGTCCACATTCCACTGTAAAATTTTTAATGCCGGAAAAAGTTTTTTGACCTCCATCAAAGTTTCTGCCGTCAATAAGTCTGCATGTCCTAAAACGACGGCATCAGGTTTAATGAAAGTGCAAAAGTGAATAAACGCTTCGTTAGTTCTCTTTATACTTAAAAAATTACGATGTCCGAAAATTCCAAAGCGTGCCGCCACATCTCTATCATTCCAGTCAAACACACTATGTCCAAGACGTGTAAATCCGTGGCTTAGTTTCACTTGCATAGAACCCAAAAAACAACTTCTCAGGTGAACGGTGTTAAAGTTGGACACATGTATAATTTTTAAAGGTTTTAAGACTGTCATTTCTCCTCCTATTTCCAATAATCTTCAATCCACTTTGTCGGTAGAAGGTGCTTATATATTTTCTTGTATCCGTGGGGATATTTTTTTGATGAGGGATCTCTACACCACACACCTTCAATCGCTTCTGAAATTCCCGGTTCTCCATGGAATGCAATCATTTTTGCATTTTTAAAATGGGGGCGTGATGGGGCCATAAACCACCGTAACAAAGGGTGTGGAAGACAATGAAAACGAAAACTTTTAAACCAATCATCCGGCCAAAAATTAAGTTTTCCGTATTTTTGTATCAACATAAAGGAAAGGAACTCTTGCGTCGCCGTTCCGAAGCGTTGAATAACCTCCTTGGGGTGGTTTTCAAAATAAGTTTTTACAAATCCCAGCGTTCCCACCACAAAAGAATAGCAACTGGCTTGTCCTATTTTGTTTGCTTTTTTCCCTCTACGATGGGCCCAATCGTTGATAATATAGAACTGGTCGTCTTTAGGGTACTCAAAAAAAGGATCCAAATTACCGATAATCAAAGAATCAAGATCAAAAAAGAATACTCTTTGTCCCGTTAATCCGGCCAGATTATCATCACACAATCCTGTTTCTTTTCTATGATTACCAAAACAAAATTCTTCGCTAACATGAAGAACAGGTAAATCACATGCAATAATCTCTTTATTTAAGCCGATGGCATTGTCTGTAAAACAATAAAAATCAATATGATAGCTCGTGTTTCTTTTTATGGAATTTGCAAGTTTGTTGACGTCTTCCGCACTATATTTTGTTCCCCATTTTATTGAAATAACATTATATTTTTTCATATTTTCCTCGATTTGACAGTGTGTTTTCTATCCATGAATAGATTTGCAGGAGTCGTGAAAAAAACGTTTTCAAGTAAATGTGGATAAAAGCAGATAGTTATTGGTTGTGGGGAGTTTTGTGATATTCTGCAAATCTATTCATGGTCTGAAAGCACGAAAGGTTAAATATGCCAAAATTATCTGTTTACATTGTAACGTTAAATGAAGAACAACGTTTAGGGAAAACGCTCAAAGCGGCCCAAGAAGTTGCGGATGAAATTATCGTTGTGGATAGCGGCTCTACGGATAAGACGGAAGAAATCGCCAAACAATACGGTGCAAAGTTTATCTTTCATAAATGGAAAAATATTTCTTCACAGAAGAATTTTGCCCAGAATACCTGTAAAAATGATTGGGTTCTTTCACTGGATGCTGACGAAGTCCTTTCTGAAGAGCTGATTGCGGAAATTAAAAATATCAAAAAATCTCCTACTGCAGATGCTTATAAAATGAAAATTTGTGATATGCTCCCCGGGGATAAAAAGCCGCGTCTTCTGGCAAAAACATATAATCAGGTTCGTTTATATAATCGCCAAAAAGCTAACATGCCGGATGACTTAACACATGATCGTGTTGTTTGTGGGGAAGGGTGTATCATAGCCCAATTAAAAAATAAGGTCCATCATTATTCATATGTTTCATTGACGCAATTATGGTTCAAATTGAATATGTATACGGATGAACTGGTTAAAACGGCGCTGAAAGATAAAAAGCATTACACCAGGTTACGTTTGTACACGGAATTTCCGCGACAATTTTTGATTTATTATTTCAAAAAACGGTGTTGTTTGTATGGAACGTGTGGATTTTGGATGGCAACATCATATGCCTACTTCCGCTTTTTAAAAATTGCCAAATGGTTTGAGTATCAAGCACTACACACAAATCGATAGTCATAAAAATGCTAAATCCCGATTAAATATACGCAAAGTTTGCCGGTTAAATCGTGCTATCGTTTTACCTGTTAACGCCTTGTGAGAGGCTGTGTTTGGTGACGTTGCCGGAGGATGGCTTACGCTCGGGGGTGGTGCTTTGCGGTGAGGAAGCCTTTT
>CAYPIZ010000129.1:0-3310 GCA_964410935.1 uncultured Acetobacter sp.
TGTGCCTTGTTCCCCAACGGCAACAAAGCCCCCAATACGGCAATCCAAACCAAGTTCTTAATACTCATTTTTTATAATTTAACTCTCATATTAACACTTCTCTCACTATACCCTAGCACAGAAATGTTAACATTTTATTTAAGCACCAAAAAAGGGCAGCCCGAAAGCCACCCTTTTCTTTGTTTTAATATTTCAGAGTTTAGAAACCCATTCCGCCGCCCATTCCGGCTGCTCCTGCGCCACCGCCACAGTTGCATTCATGCTTTTCCGGAATTTCGGTTACCATAGCTTCCGTCGTGATGAGCAAACTTGCCACGGATGCAGCATCTTGCAAAGCCGTCCGCACCACCTTGGTCGGGTCTACGATACCGGCTTTAATCATATCGGTATATTCATCGGTTGCAGCGTTATAACCAAAGTTATAATCCGTTCCTTCCAACAATTTACCGGCAACAACTGCCCCGTCAACACCTGCATTTTCCGCAATTTGGCGAATAGGTGCCTGCAAAGCTCTGCGGATAATATCCACACCGACTTTCTGGTCTTGATTTGTCGGGTTAATCTTTGCCAAAGCCTTTGTAGCATAAAGCAAAGCCGTTCCACCACCGGCAACCACACCTTCCTTAACGGCAGCACGTGTTGCATTCAAAGCATCATCAATGCGGTCTTTCTTTTCTTTAACTTCCACTTCGGAGCTTCCGCCGACACGCAATACGGCAACACCGCCGGAGAGCTTGCCCAAACGCTCTTGCAATTTTTCACGATCATAGTCAGAAGTTGTCTTTTCAATTTCTTTTTTGATCTGTGTTTTACGCGCTTCGATCAAAGATTTATCGCCGTTACCGTCAATAATGGTTGTATCGTCTTTAGAAACAATCACACGTTTAGCCGTTCCCAGCATATCGATCGTGGTATTTTCCAACTTCATACCCAGCTCTTCAGAGATAACCTGTCCACCGGTCAGCACAGCCAAATCCTGCAAGATAGCTTTTCTTCTGTCACCAAAGCCCGGAGCTTTCACCGCGCAAACTTTCAAGCCGCTTCTGATACGGTTTACCACCAACGTAGCCAAAGCTTCGCCGTCAATATCTTCTGCCACAATCAACAAAGCTCTACCGGATTGCAAAACAGCTTCCAACACCGGCAAAATAGCCTGCAAGTTAGAAATTTTTTGATCATACAACAAAACATACGGTGCTTCATATTCAGCCGTCATCTTGTCGGCATCGGTCACAAAGTAAGGGGAGAGGTAACCTCTATCAAACTGCATACCTTCCACAACGTCAAGCTCGGTTTCCAAACCTTTTGCATCTTCCACCGTGATAACACCGTCGTTGCCGACTTTTTCCATTGCGCGGGCCAAATATTCACCGATACTCTTATCCCCGTTAGCAGAGATTGTCCCAACCTGGGCAATTTCTTCAGAAGATTTAATTTCCTTAGAGCGGGATTTCACATCTTCCACAACGGCCTCAACCGCCAAATCAATACCGCGTTTCAAATCCATCGGGTTCATACCGGCAGCCACAGCCTTGCACCCTTCTTTAATGATAGCTTCTGCCAAAACGGTTGCGGTTGTTGTTCCGTCACCGGCCTTATCTGCCGTTTTCTGAGCAACTTCTTTAACCAACTGAGCACCCATATTTTCAAACTTATCTGCCAAAACAACTTCTTTTGCCACAGAAACGCCGTCTTTTGTGATTTTCGGTGCACCGTAAGACTTATCCAACATCACATTGCGCCCTTTCGGCCCCAAGGTAACTTTAACTGTCTTTGCCAAGATTTCCACACCGTTGAGCATTTTTGCTCTTGCGTCTGTCCCAAATTTAATATCTTTTGCAGCCATAACAAATTTTCCTTTCCAAAAACATTTTACTTTTCAATAATCGCCAAGATATCGCCTTCTTTGATAATCAAATGCGGCTCACCGTCAATTTTTACTTCCGTTCCGGACCACTTACTAAACAAGATTCTATCGCCTGCTTTAACGCTCATCGGCAACACCTTACCGTCTGTTGTTCTTGCGCCCTCACCGGCAGCGATAACCATTCCCTCGCTTGGTTTTTCTTTTGCGGTATCCGGCAAGATAATTCCGCCGGCAGTTCTGTTTTCTTCTTCCACGCGTTTAATCAAAACGTTCTCACGTAAAGGCTTTACTTGCATAAACTTGCTCCTATAAAAAAGGTTAATTTCAACTAATCCTTTAGTTAGTGTTCTGATTTTGAAAAATCAAGCACCCGAGCATTATTTTTTGATATTTTTCAAAACGGCGTCAAATTTTTCCGCTGCTTTCAAGTTTGTAAAATTCCTCAAAGTGATCTGACGGGCGGCCTCTGCCATTTTTGCCCGTTCTTCCGGATGTGCCAGATAATAGGCCAACTTTTCCTTAAATTCCGCATAGTTTTTATAAGTGGCGACCGTTTCCCCGTAGGCTTCTTCAATTTCCGGCATATAATCCGTAAAGATAAATCCCCCGCTTGCCGTCACATCATAAATCCGGTTAGAAACAGCCCCCAAAGCCAGCATATCCTCACGATGATCATTCAGCACCACCTCGGCACCGGCATAATATTTATACAACTCGTCATTATCGATATACTTCCCTTTGAGCACGGTTAAGGGCAGCGTTTTCTCCCAAAACTTCCCAAACACCGCCAAATTTGCCCCGGCTTTCAAAGCATAGTCCACGCTTTTACGCCCCTCTCGGGTATGGTCAGAGCCCACAAACAGCACTTCATAGCTTTTATCAGCCTCTTTCGGGGCCGGCTTAAACCGTTCCGGATTGGTAAATTGCGGCACATACACGCCCTTTCCGCCCAGATATGGGGCAAAGCCGGTGAGCATTCCTTTACTCCCCACCACCACGGCGTCAACCTCATTAAAGATCTCCGGATAGACCCCCTCCATATAGTAGAGGTAAAGCACCCGTTTTCGCCCGTCTGCGTTCACTTCCGGCAAGTGCTTAAACACATAATACCCCTTAAAATAGATCACATTCCCCGCATTCCCGAAGTTCAGATTTTCATAATCTTCCCGAAAGCGATACGCCACCTTATAGCCCAATTTCTCCAATCCGGCGCGCAAATCTTCCGCCAAAAAGAAATCCCCGTCTTTTTTGTAGTAATAATCGGAGGCCACTCTTTTTGAAGACGGCAGCACAAACACAACTTTGTGATAATCCAACCGCACGCGGCAGAACCAATATCCCCCTGCCACGGCACACAAAACCACCGCTATCATCAATAAAATCTTTCTCATAAACAGAAGTTACTTCCTTTCTGCCTGTTCTTCAACCAAAAAATCGTATCGC
>CAYPIZ010000130.1:0-3294 GCA_964410935.1 uncultured Acetobacter sp.
CAATCGTTCCAATGTTGCAGTGTGGCTTACTGCGTTCAAACTTCTCTTTTGCCATCTTAATCTTCTCCTAATACAATAAAAAGATTTTCAATTACGATTATGAGATTGCCCATAATCAAAAAATGAGGACGACTGCGGTTAAAAACAGCCGCCCTCGGTTAAAATTTTAGCTGTTTTTTGCTTTAATGGTTTCAGCAACTTCCCGCGGAACTTCCGCATAGTGATCAAACAGCATTGTAAACTGTGCACGACCTTGTGACAAAGAACGTAAGGTGTTTACATAACCAAACATATTGGCTAACGGTACGTGAGCATCTACAACACGGGCGTTACCGCGTTGATCCATACCACTTACTAAACCACGTCTGGAGTTCAAGTCACCGATGATGTCGCCCATGTACTCTTCAGGAGTTACAACTTCAACCTTCATAATCGGTTCAAGTAAGCGAGCATCTGCTTGACGCATACCTTCACGGAAGGCAGCACGAGCGGCAATTTCAAAACACATAACGTTAGAGTCAACCTCGTGGTAAGCTCCATCATACAGGGTGCATTTTACACCTGTTACAGGGTAGCCGGCTAATACACCGCTATCCATAGCAGAGCGTAAACCTTTTTCAACACCAGGGATATATTCCTTCGGAACGTTACCGCCAACAACCGTGTTGTTAAATTCAAAACCGGTGTAACCTTCCATCGGTTCAAATTTAATCTTAACTTTAGCGAACTGACCAGCACCACCGGATTGTTTCTTGTGGGTGTATTCAATATCGCACGGTTTGGTGATCGTTTCACGATAAGCAACTTGCGGATTACCAACATTAGCGTCAACCTTAAATTCACGGCGTAAACGGTCAACAATAATGTCTAAGTGCAATTCGCCCATACCTTTGATGATGGTCTGACCGGAATCAGGATCGGAAGAAACTTTGAAAGAAGGATCTTCCATAGCCAATCTGGACAGAGCCAAGCCCATCTTTTCAACGTCTGCTTTGGTTTTCGGTTCTACGGCTAATTCAATAACCGGATCCGGGAATACCATGTTTTCCAGAACGATCGGATGAGTTGCATCACAAAGTGTGTCACCTGTTGTTGTATCTTTTAATCCGGCCAAAGCGATAATATCACCGGCATGAGCCTCTTTGATATCATCACGTTTGTTGGAGTGCATTAACAACATACGGCCAATTCTTTCTTTCTTATCTTTAACAGAGTTATAAATATAAGAGCCGGCGGTTAATGTACCGGAATAAATACGGGTAAAGGTTAAAGAACCAACGAACGGGTCATTCATGATCTTGAATGCCAAAGCGCTCAAAGGTTCGTTATCGTCAGCCTTGCGGGTGATAACTTCATCGCTATCCGGAACGGTTCCCTGAACATCAGGCAAATCCAACGGAGACGGTAAATAATCAATAACCGCATCAAGTAAAGGCTGTACACCTTTGTTTTTAAATGCTGTTCCACAAAATACAGGAACAAAAGACATAGCAAGCGTACCTTTACGAATGCACTTTTTCAAGGTATCAATAGAGATTTCTTTACCTTCAAAATAGTCTTCCATTGCTTGATCGTCCATTTCTACAGCCATTTCCAACAATTTTGCATGATATTCTTCAGCTTTGTCTTTCAAGTCTGCAGGAATTTCCTGAATTTCAATCGGAGAATCGGCTGTATCGCCGGTATAAACGATTGCGTTCATATTGATAAGGTCTACCACACCTCTGAAATCAGCTTCAGCGCCAATCGGCAACTGCATAGCCATCGGGCGAGCACCCAAACGATCAACAATCATATCGAGGCAGCGATAGAAGTTTGCTCCAATTCTGTCCATCTTGTTGCAGAAGCAGATTCTCGGAACATTGTACTTATCAGCTTGTCTCCAAACTGTTTCAGACTGTGGTTCAACACCGGCAACAGAGTCAAATACCGTGATTGCACCGTCTAATACGCGGAGAGAACGTTCAACTTCAACAGTGAAGTCAACGTGTCCCGGAGTATCGATCAAGTTGATACGGTGACCTTTCCAGTAACAGGTGGTTGCAGCAGAAGTAATGGTAATACCACGCTCTTGCTCTTGTTCCATCCAGTCCATAGTAGCGGCACCGTCGTGAACTTCACCGATTTTGTGCGTTAAGCCGGTGTAATATAGGATACGTTCTGATGTGGTGGTTTTACCGGCATCAATATGGGCCATGATACCGATATTTCTGTACAATTCAAGTTTATGTGTACGAGCCATTGTCTTATGTTTCCTATAATATTAGAATTTATAATGCGAGAAAGCTTTGTTTGCTTCAGCCATTTTGTGGGTATCTTCACGTTTCTTAACGGCAGCACCACGATTAGCAAAAGCATCTAAAAGCTCATTAGCAAGTTTATCTGTCATGGTTGTTTCAGAACGCTTTTTAGCAGCAGCGATGATCCAACGAATAGCAAGAGCTTGACGACGTTCTGCACGAACTTCGCAAGGTACTTGGTATGTTGCACCACCAACACGGCGAGAACGAACTTCCAAAACAGGTTTAACGTTTTCAATAGCTTCATGGAATACGGTCAAAGCTTCTTGCTTAGACTTCTGGGCCATAATATCAAATGCAGAATAAACAATCTTTTCTGCAACTGCCTTTTTGCCCTGTTCCATAACGTTGTTAATAAATTTTGCAACAACCTGATCATTGTATTTTGCATCAGGAAGTACAACTCTTTTGATAGCACTATGACGACGTGACATTTGGCATTCTCCTATTTAGGTCTCTTAGCGCCGTATAAAGAACGACGTTGACGACGTTTAGCAATTCCTTGAGTATCCAAGGTACCACGAATGATATGATAACGAACACCAGGCAAGTCTTTCACACGGCCTCCTCTAATCAGCACCACTGAGTGTTCTTGAAGATTATGACCTTCACCAGGGATGTAGCTGATTACTTCAGAGCCGTTGGTCAACCGAACACGGGCAACTTTACGCAAAGCGGAGTTCGGTTTTTTCGGGGTTGTAGTGTAAACCCTTGTACAAACACCTCTTTTTTGCGGGCACGCATCCAGAGCCGGGACTTTGTTTCTCTTCTCTTTTGGTGTTCGTGATTTACGAATTAACTGATTAATTGTAGGCATCACAAATTTCCTTAAAAGTTAAATATTAATTACGACTTACCTGCCCTATTTCACTTAAAAAACCATTTCTTTAAGGAAATATCGCAAGCAAACAAACCACGGGCGTAGATAGACTACCCCCGAGTAAGTTGCGCAAACAGTACCCCAGCTTTTTTTGAGAGTCAACCTTTATTTTAA
>CAYPIZ010000131.1:0-3218 GCA_964410935.1 uncultured Acetobacter sp.
CCTCGTCTTTACCCCCGATAAAGACACGCCCGTTGATGTTGCGGAAACGCTTAAAAACTGGCACATTGAGGGGAAAGAGAACATTCTGGCGGAGGCAGACACCACCACGCCGACTTTGACTGCGGCAGAGGTCTACTTCTGGCAACAGGAATTGCCGAAATACGGGCTGAAGCTGGATATTTCCTCTCTGCCCAAAGAAGTGCAAGCCTTACTGGGCTTGTCGTTGAAAGCCGCCACCACACCACCGCAGAATACACCAAGCCCAACCCCGTGGACCGAGGCACTCGGCAAATATGCTTTCGGCTGCTATGAAAAAATCAAAACCACCACCGTTTTTGCCTGGGAAACCTGTTGTGCCGTTGCCCGTTTTGTGAGCAAACGTGCGGTCTTTCGGGGCAAAGACTTCTGGTTTCTCTTTGCGGATTGCAGTTACAGAGCCGTCGGCATCGTCGCCCTGGTGAGCTTTCTGGTCGGCTTAATTTTAGCCTTTGTCGGGGCGTTACAGCTCCGCCTCTTCGGTGCAGGCATTTACGTTGCCAGCATGGTAACCTTGGGGATGACGCGGATTATGGCCGCCATCATGGTGGGGATCATCATGGCCGGACGCACAGGCTCTTCCTTTGCCGCCACACTGGGCACCATGCAGGTGAACGAAGAAATTGACGCCTTAAAGACCCTCGGCATCAAAATCAGCGACTATTTAATTGCCCCTCGGGTGGTCTCGCTGGTGCTGACCATTCCGTTTTTGACGTTGCTGGCGGACGTGCTGGGCGTTTTGGGCGGTGCGGTTGTCGGCATCTGCTTTTTAGACATTTCTTCCGCCTCATTTTTTGAATATGCCATGAACGCCCTGAGTTTGAGCAACATTTTAGTCGGCTTATTCCATAGCTTAGTCTACGGGATCATCATTGCGATTTGCGGCTGCTATGCCGGGTTAAATGCCGGACGGGATGCCGACAGTGTCGGGACCGCCGCCACCACTGCCGTTGTAACGTCCCTGGTCTGGATGATTGTGGCCACCGGTATCTTAACCATACTTTTTGAGGAGGCCGGCGTATGACAACGGGTGAGAACAAAAAGAACATCATCTCCGTAAAAGATTTGCGAGTCGCTTACGGGGATTTTGTGTTGTTTAACGACCTGTCTTTTGATGTCCGCAAGCAGGATATTTTCATCATCATGGGGGCGAGCGGTTGCGGTAAGAGCAGTATGTTGCGTGTGCTGACCGGGCTGGTCACACCGGTTGCCGGTGAAGTCTTGATTAACGGGCAGAACCTTGCCACGGCAGATACCGAGCAGAAGAAGCAGATTATGCAACAATGCGGCGTGATGTACCAAGGGGGTGCGCTGTTTTCTTCCATGACTTTAAAGGAAAATGTCGCCATGCCGTTGGAGTTGTACTCTTCCTACACGGCGCAAGAGATTTCGGAGCTGGCCTCGTTTAAGCTGGCGCTGACCGGACTTGCCGGTTATGATGATTTTTACCCCTCGGAAATTTCCGGCGGAATGAAGAAACGGGCGGCGCTGGCACGGGCTTTAGCGCTTGATCCGGAAATTTTATATTGTGACGAACCGTCTGCCGGCCTAGACCCTGTCAGCTCCAAGCGTCTGGACGATTTGATTTTGGAACTCAATCAAACCCTCGGCACCACTTTTGTGATTGTCACGCACGAGCTCCAGTCCATTTTTGCCATCGGTAACAACGGCATTTTTCTGGATGCGCAAAACAAAAAGATCACCGGTCGCGGTAATCCGCACGATTTACTCGCCAATCCGCCCACACCGGAAATTTATGAATTTCTAACCAGAGGAACAAACCATGATAAAACAACCAAACTTTAAGCTCATCGGCACTTTTGTTGTTGTCGCCCTGTTAGGACTGGCCACCACGCTAGGCTACTTTCTGCGTTCAAAATTCAACGACAACGGCGCGGAAGTCGTGATGTATTTTGATGAATCGGTCAAGGGGCTGGATATCGGCTCTGCGGTGCTGTTCAAAGGCGTGAAGATTGGTGAAGTTACGCACATCCACCTGGAGGCGGATTTACAGACCATGCAGTTCCTCATTCCGGTTAATGCCAAGATTTACAGCGGTAAATCCCTCATCACCAATATGCAGGATCGGGCCGAACGTCTGGATCAGTTCATCAAGAGCGGCCTGAGGGCTCAGCTTTCCGTCGGTTCCATGATCACCGGACAACTGGTGATTGAGTTGAATATGCACCCCGACACCAAAGTGACCCTGCACCCGCAAGCTGACGGACAATTTGAAATCCCGACCATACCGTCCCCGTTCTCGGAAATTTCCAAATCTTTACAGGTTATGCCGGTAGCCAAGATTGCCCAAGACGTCAGCAGTATTGCCCAATCGCTTAATGCGGATCTGCCGCCGCTGATTAAAAAATTCAGCACCACTTTAGATACGGTAGATAACATCTTGAAAGACAATCGTGACAACACCGCCGTTATGGTAGAACAATTCGGCTCTGCTGCCCAAACCTTTAATGCACTGATGACGGAAAATGCCGGTGGTCTGGCCTCTGCGCTGGAAAGCTTCAACGCCGCCGCCCAGTCTTTGCGCAATTTAACCGACTATTTGCAAATGTACCCCAACTCTTTGATTACCGGAAAGGAATAATCCCATGAATAAATTGATGACCACCCTGCTTGTTTGTTTGAGTTTAGCCGCCTGCACCAGCCCGACCCCGAATTTTTATCAACCGCTGACGTTGACTGCGGCACAAACCACTTACCCGAATTTCAAAAAGACCGTCTTGCTGAAAAAGGTTGTCCTGCCGGCAGAAAATGCCCGTCCGCAGATCACCACCCTCGGCAAGGAAGATTTTGAACTAAAGATTGATGAATTCAATCGCTGGGGGGCTGCTCCGGATAATTTGTGGCAAAACGCTTTGAACACCAATTTGAGCCGCCAACTGCCTAATGCAACCATAGAAAACCAAACCCCACTGCGTAAAAATTATCAATACGCCGTCACGGTTGAAGTCACCCAAATGACCGGCAAGCTGAAAGAATCTGCCGTACTTTCCGCCTCTTATTACATCGCCAACCAACAAGGCAAAATCTTGAAGAGCGGTAAGTTCAGCCAGCAGTCGGCAATCAAGGGCGAATATGAGGCCTACATTCCGGCATTGAGCCAACTCTTCGTCAACCTGAGTAGCGAAATCGCCACCACCCTCAACGCCATGTAGAGCATACGC
>CAYPIZ010000132.1:0-3108 GCA_964410935.1 uncultured Acetobacter sp.
AATGATATCCTTAAATCTATTGAAGAAATTAAGTATCTTTTCCAGAACAGTGGCTTTTTTCCTTCCTCGATCATTATCTTTAGTAAACAAGGACAGTGGTGGCAAGATTTTATTGATCGCCATTCCTGTTGTCGGTACAAATCCGTCTCTAAAGGCATTATCAACAAATTGGTAAGTTTCCTCTTTATTTAAGTTTTCGTCTTCAATAATTCGGTTTAGTTCCACAATTTTCTGCTCACTCACATAGTTTTTCCAATCACTATAGATATCAGCCGACGGCGTTAATGAAGCAATAAAGTTCATAATCAAGTCTTTTTTACTCCGCATTTCCATACTGGAATCGATAGACTTTTGAATATGAACAATAATTTCTTTATCTTTCTGTCCGCCGGATTGATATTTTTTGATAAGCATCAAGATATAATCAATATTGATTTCGACCTGTTTGATCAATTCCATTTCAAACACGACATCATCGTTGATATTTTCATTATCTTTTTGGTTTTTATTTCGCCATTCTTCGTACAAAGAGATGTACATACTATGATAATCTTGAACATCGCGTTCCGTCAGGATTTCGTTGCCGGAAAACTCATCAAACGAGCTTAAAATATTGCGAACTTTTAAGATGCCCCCATAGAGGCGAATAAACTCTTTTTGATCTTTTTCGCTAACAATCATCTCCCCAACAGGATATTTGTTCTGTAATTCCGCGATTAAATCGGTATAAGGCCTGATAAATCTGCCTTTTTCGTCTTTATACCCCGTAGCGTAGTATTCCTTAAATGTTTTCAGCAAAACAATTCCGCCGGCTTCTTTATTCCCGAACAAGGCAATACTTTTGTTAGTTGCTTCTTCCAAATTACGGAAGCATACAATATTCCCGAACGTTTTAACCGAGTTTAGGATACGGTTTGTTCGAGAATACGCCTGTAAAAGCCCCTGTGATTGGAGATTTTTATCCACACAGAGCGTATTTAACGTGGTGGCATCAAACCCTGTCAAAAACATATTAACCACGATCAACAAGTCAATTTCGCGGTTTTTCATACGCAAAGAAACATCTTTGTAATAATTTTGGAACTTATCGCTTGATGTATCGTAGGTTGTGCCGAACATTTTGTTGTAGTCGGCAATCGCATTCTCCAGAAATTCCCGACTGCTTTGATCCAATCCATCCGTATTTTCGGGGTTTTCATCTTCAAAACAATCCACACTATTATCATCGCCATTAGCCGCATAGCTGTAAATGGTCGCAACTTTTAACTTCTTTTCAGGGTGTTCTCTCATCTGCCTTTGAAACTCGGTATAATAGAGCTTTGCCGTCGCAATACTCACCACGCAGAAGATAGCGTTAAAACCCGTTAATCTAACCTTTGCTTTGATTTCATCCAATGTTCTTTGGTTTTTAGCACTGGCCATTTCCTTAATATTTTGAAGTTTACTAAACTCGTAAGAGTGGTCATTTCGCTTGGTCTTCTGGTTAAAATGATCCAAAATATATTCCACAATTTTAGAGATTCTCTCCGGTGATTGAAGGGCTTTTTCTCTATCGATATTCCAAACTTTGCTATCGGTAATATTTTCTTGTTCTTTTATAGTGCTGACGTAATCAATTCTAAACGGTAAAACATTTTTATCGGCAATTGCGTCCACAATCGTGTAGGTATGTAATTTCTCACCAAAAGCCTGCTCTGTGGTTTTGAGATGCGGATTACCCCCTAAATACGCATTTTCCGCAAAGATTGGCGTACCTGTAAAACCGAATAGGTGATATTTCTTAAATGCCTTTGTAATCATGACGTGTTGTTCACCGAACTGACTTCTATGGCACTCATCAAAGATCAGCACAACGTGTTTATTATAAACGGGGTGTTCTTTATTTTTCTTAATAAAACAAGTCAACTTTTGGATAGTCGTAATAATAATCCGGCTTTTATCATCTTCCAGCTGTTTTTTCAAGACGGCAGTGCTTGTATTACTGTTTGCGGCTCCTTTTTGGAACTTGTCATATTCCTTCATTGTTTGATAATCAAGGTCTTTTCTATCCACCACGAACAGGACCTTATCAATATCGGGGAGACTGCTTATCAACTGGGCTGTTTTAAAAGATGTCAAAGGTTTACCCGATCCGGTTGTATGCCAGACATAGCCACCACCTTCAATTTTGCCGTAAGTTTTATAGTTGGTAGAGATTTTAACCTTATTCAAGATTCGTTCTGTTGCCACAATTTGATACGGACGCATTACCAACAGCAACTTATCGCTGGTAAACACGCAATATCTTGTCAGGATATTTAAGATGGTATGCTTAGCCAAAAAGGTCTTGGCAAAATCAATCAAATCCGGAATAACCTTGTTTCTGGCATCTGCCCACCAAGAAGTATATTCAAAGCTATTGCTTGTTTTTCGGCTTGTTTGGCTCTGGTTATTTCTGCTTTCTTTGATATGGGAATCTCTTGTCGTGTTGCTGTAATATTTGGTATATGTTCCATTAGAGATGACAAACACCTGGACATACTCAAACAAACCACACCCGGACCAAAAGCTCTCTCTTTGATAGCGGTTGATTTGATTAAAGGCTTCTTTAATATCCACGCCACGACGTTTCAATTCCACATGGACCAAAGGCAACCCGTTGACCAAAATCGACACATCATAGCGATTATCTTGCGTGCCTTGATCTGCCACATATTGGTTAATCACCTGGAGAGTATTATTGTGGATATTCTTTTTATCCAACAGATAGATATTTCTGGTTGAACCGTCTTTTAGCTTTAATAACTTCACATAGTCTTCTTGGATGGTAAAAGTCTTATCAACGATTGTATCTGTCGCATTGGCAATATTTTTCTTAAAAAATGTCTCCCATTCCTGATCACTAAAGGTATAGTGATTAAGTTTTTCAAGCTGTTTGCGTAAATTATCAATCAGGTCTTGTTCGGTATGGATGGGCAGATAGTCATAAGCCTGTTCCGTCAATTGCTTAATAAAAGCCTTTTCAAGATCTGCCTCGCTTTGATATTTGCTTTCTTTGGCTTTATCACTATCATATTTGGCAACGATAGTGCTTTCCATATTTTCAGCGACCATTCCATACTTTTCCAT
>CAYPIZ010000133.1:0-3100 GCA_964410935.1 uncultured Acetobacter sp.
GATGGCTATATCACCTATCCTGCTAATTGGGCAAAATGGGGTGCGATTAGACGTGGAACAAGAAGGTTACTACCTAACGAATGGCCCGAGGTTGTAAATAAAAAAACAAATATCATCAGACTACTCGGCTATACATTAAATCTCCAGTTGGATAATGACTTTCATCGTGATATTGTTAATCAAATAATGGACTGCGCATGGCAGGCCTTAACGGCGCAAACAGGAATACTAACTCCAGCAGTCAATCAAACCTATGCAATGGACTTAAATAAGATTCGCCTTATACGGCCTAAAAAGATATATCGTTGCGGCAAAACAAATAAAGCGTTAGATGTTGTTTTAAGAGGTATATCTCCTTATGCAACCAGTAAAAATATGCCTAAATGTGAAAGCTTTGATATTACGCCGTATGATTTTTCGTCAGAAAACGGATTATCTTATGACGAATGTGTTTCTCTCCGCTTGAATTGGTTACAGATGTCATCAGAAATCGCAAATCTCAAAAAAGCCGGTATTTGGAGTAATATTGCAAATTCCGTCATTTTAGGAAATAGATATTTTAGAACGGCGGAACATTCGGCTCAACAAGCGCATGAGCTACTCAGCCGATATGAAGGGTTGTTTAAAGACGGCGATATAAATGTTTTAAATTGTTCTACGACTATGGAGATGGGTGTAGATATCGGTGGCAGTACTATTGCAACAATGAACAATGTTCCTCCTCATCCCGCTAATTATCTGCAGAGAGCCGGGCGTGCAGGACGAAGAAAAGAAACAAAATCTATCAGTTTTACTTTGTGTAAAGATAATTCTCATGATCAATATGTTTTTGAGCATCCTACATGGGCATTTAACGCAAAAATTAATGCACCCTATGTAGATAAATACAGCTTTACCGTTTTGCAACGGCATGTTAATGCTCTATTGTTATCATATTTCTTTGAAATTAAAAATGCATCAATTAAAGACGGTACGACAATCTCGATGGAGTGGTTTATGCTACCTGAAGGTAAAAATGAACTCTCTCAGTTTGAAAATTTTTGTAAGGATGTTCTTAGAACCAATGATTATCCGGATATAAAAGGTGCCGTGCAAAAACTTTTGAAAAATACACACTACGAGGCAGTTAATATAGAAAGTTTTGTAGAGCCACTCTGTGAATTAATCGAAAAAACACAAAAGCAATGGTTCGCAGAATATAATGCTATACAAGAACAAAAAACAAAAGAAAAAAACAACGGAAATAAAATTGCCGTTAGTGCTCTTGAAAAGAGTGAAAAACGATTATGTCGCGAATATGCGCTCAAAGAATTTATAGCATATGGGCTATTGCCAAGATTTGGCTTTCCTATCAATATCGTAACTTTTGATACAAATAAGAGGGAAACAAACAGACCAGAAACGGCAAGAGATGATAATCTTTTTAAAAGAAGAGAACTCCCTTCTCGGGATATTGTAACAGCACTGCGAGAATATGCGCCGGGAAGTGAAGTTGTTATAGATGGTCTTGTTTATAAATCGGCAGGCATTACATTAAATTGGCATATTCCGGCATCGGATAGTGAGATAAAAGAAATCCAGTCAATTCGTTATATGTGGCACTGTAGCAAGTGTGGAGCTAGTGGTACTTCGCCTATTTATGGTGACACATATTGCACTGTTTGTGGAGAACATATTGAGCACACGGAAAAATATATCACACCCGATGGTTTTACTGTAGATTATAATGCTCCGGTCAATAATAATGTTTCTAATCAATCTCACTTTATTAACATCTATGATCCGTTGGTTACAGCACATAATAACTTAAATAATTTCATAGGACTTCCATACGTAAAATATAAGAATGACAGTGACGGTAGTGTTGTTTATTACTCTAAAGGCAGTGGAGGTGGATATTGTTTGTGCTTAGAATGTGGCCGAATGGAAGATGGTCAGAACAGTAAAAAATTTGCACAGCATAAGAGACTGAAAAGTGGTTCAGACTGTATTCACTCTTCATTTTCTATAGTGAACAATATAAATTTAGGCGCAGAGATTAAAACAGATGTCTTGGAACTGCTCTTATCTGATTTAAACGGCAAGATGATCGATGATAGAACACAGGCATATTCGCTTGCTGTAGCCATAAGAAGTGGAATAGCCAAATTTATGAATATCGAAATGGATGAAATTGGTTGTATTACAAAAGAAATAAGAAGGGTAGGAACTAATATTAAAGGGTATGCTATAGTATTATTTGATAGGAATGCAACGGGGTATTGTTCATCTGGTCTTATCATAAATAATTTGGCACAAATTTTTACATATGCAAGAGAACTCTTAAATTGTGATTGTAAACAAGCTTGCAATAAATGTTTGTTGCAGAATGATACAAAATACAATTATCAAGATTTGGATAGAAACAAAGCGTTGGAATTTTTAACAGAAGAGTGGATAGAGAAAAATACTTTACCCTCAAATATGAAAATATTCGGAGAATCTTCCAGTGTGCTAACAACAAGTCTTGAAAATGTTATTGAAGATATAAAAGGCATATCAGAAATATTTTTCATCATTCCGGATGCCTCAGACAATGATGATTTTACTACTTCTCCGATTTATAGATTAATTAATAGATTAAGCATGGCGAATATCCTAACAAATTTATGTTTCAATTCAGAAGCAATATCTAGTGATACCAGAGAAGTTTTATCTGCTCTAGGCAAACATCCTTCTATACATTTCAAATCTAGGCCACAAAAGCTAAATCCGTCAATAATGGCGATAGTACACACAGGTGATCGTTATTACGGTTATGGTAGTTTGGATGAAACTGTACAGCACTTGGATTCACATTGGGGAAGTGCTTGTAATACGTCTGTTATTACAGGAAGATTTGATGCTCAGACAGTTATTTTTGAAGATTACAAGCTAGAGAAGTATTATGAACAAAACTATGATAAAATCTATGAATTTACTTCAGAATTAAACGATTCCGGTCTGAAGTTTGGAAAACATTTACTGGACATTCTTCATTTTAATATAGATCCATATATTCAAGAAACCAAAATAAAGAGTATTACCTACAAAGATCGATATCTTAAAAATCCGTTATCAA
>CAYPIZ010000134.1:0-3091 GCA_964410935.1 uncultured Acetobacter sp.
ATTCCGTTTTTAGGGCCTATCGGTGCGGCTAAAGTTGGTTATATCAACGGGGAATATGTTTTGAACCCGACAATTGAACAATTAAAAACATCTGACTTGGAATTGACCGTTGCCGGTACGGAAGAGGGCGTTTTGATGGTTGAATCTGAAGCTAATGAGCTTTCTGAAGAAACAATGTTAAATGCCGTTATGTTCGGTTTTGATAACTTCCAAGGGGTTATCAAGATGATTAACGAAATGAAGGCAGAAGCCGGTAAAGAGCCATGGGTTGCTCCGGTATTTCCGCCGGAGTTTGATACTCTTTATGCCCGTGTGGAAAAAGAATTTCGTGCAAAATATGAAGAAGCTTTCAATGAAGTTGATAAGCAAAAACGTGCTACCCGTTTGGGTGAGTTGAGTGCAGAAGTTAACGCAACGATTGATCCGGAAAACGAAATTGAAGTTCGTTATGCTTTGGATGTGATTGAAAAGTTGATGCACTCTGTTATGCGTGAAAAAGTTTTGACAACCGGTAAGCGTATTGACGGCCGTGATACAAAGACCGTTCGCCCGATTACCTGTGAAGTTGATTTGTTGCCGACAACACACGGATCTGCTTTGTTCACCCGTGGTGAAACTCAGGCTTTGGTGGTTACAACTTTGGGTACGGCAGAAGATGCTCAGATTATTGACGGTTTGATGGAAGAAGATCGTCAAGACTTTATGTTGAACTACAACTTCCCGCCGTTCTCGGTTGGTGAATGCGGTAGAATGGGTTCTCCCGGGCGTCGTGAAATCGGTCATGGAAAATTGGCATGGCGTGCTATTCACCCGATGATGCCGAAGGATAAATCCGAATTCCCGTATACGGTTCGCGTTGTATCCGATATTATGGAATCTAACGGATCTTCTTCTATGGCGACTGTATGTGGCTCTGTTCTTTCATTGATGGATGCCGGTGTACCGCTCAGAAAACCTGTTGCCGGTATTGCTATGGGATTGATCAAAGAAGATGACGGTCGTGTTGCTATTTTAACGGATATCTTGGGTGATGAAGATCACCTTGGTGATATGGACTTTAAGGTTGCCGGAAGTAAAGACGGTGTAACCGCTTTGCAGATGGATATTAAAATCACCTCTATCACCAGAGAGATTATGAAAAATGCTTTGGCTCAGGCTCACGAAGGACGTATTCATATTCTTGGTGAAATGGCAAAAGCTTTGCCTGCTCCGCGTGCAGAGATTTCTCCGCGTGCACCTCGCATTATCTCTATTAAGATTCCGGTTGATAAAATCCGTGAAGTTATCGGAACGGGTGGTAAGGTTATTCGTGAAATCATTGAAAAGACCAATACCAAAATTGATATTTCCGATGACGGTATTGTTAATGTAGCCGCTGTGGACAAGGCTGATGCTGATGCTGCAATTGATATCATTAACGGAATTGTTGCCGTACCGGAAGAAGGTAAAAACTATCATGGTGTTATTACTAAGATTATGGACTTTGGTGCATTTGTACGCTTCCTTGGTTCTACCGAGGGGTTGGTTCACATCTCCGAAATCAAAAACGAGCGCATTGCTTCGGTAACGGATTTCTATAAAGAGGGTGATTCTATTTGGGTTAAGTGCCTTGGTGCCGATAATCGTGGTAAAATCCGCCTGTCTGCAAAACGCGTAAACCAGGAAACCGGTGAAGACGCATAAGCGCAGATTAGAAAAATGAAAAAGGGTGCTGATTTCAGCACTCTTTTTTTGTGGTGTATTTGACAAAAAAATCTTGCATAATAAAAAATAAGCTTTATGACATTCCTTGAAAACAGTTATTTTGTCATTGAATTTTGGTGGATATAATTAGACAAAGGTCTTTATGCTTTTGCATATTTTACCGGCTGTTTATCAATGAATTGATTTTAATAAACCGAGTATAAACTTTTAACTTCTATTCTTATGGAAAAAGAAAATCTTTTTTTATGTGTCAAGCATATATGTTTGGCCATTTGTGTTGTGCTGTTTACAGCTTGCGGTGAGGATGATCAACCAGAGCCAACCAACGTTCTCAGCACAGTTGATTTTGTGATTGACAGCTCCGGTAACGGTAGTGGAACAAACACTTCACCGGCTGTTGCAGCAAACGGTGATACGCTCTCTTTGTCGATCAGTCAAAAGAGCAGTTATACAGACCCTAAAAACGGTAAAGTATTTACATGTGAACCTAAAGCAGAAATTGAGCTTCATGCCGTTTCTGATACGATCCGTGCAAAAGATGTTAAAGCCCTTACTACGGTAGGAACGCCTGAAACAAAATCCTCTGTCAGCAAGAGCGATCGTGACACCTATTTGGTGGATCAAACTTTTGACATCGGTGGGCAGAAAGTCGTCTTTAAGCTGAGTTATGAGGCCTATACATACATCAATTCTTCCAAAGAAGCGATTTCTATGCCTTATATTAAGCTTAATCCGGCGCAATCCGGCGTGGTGGATAGTGAAAAGAGTCGTGCAGATGGGGGAGCTACGGTTATTCCGTCTGTTACGGTGAGGCCGATTATTAAAACGCGTACGGTTTCCAAAACGGAAACGCATGAGTTTGAGGTCACTGCTCGCTTTAACCTCACGTTAGAAAGTGTCAACACGGCATCCAAGCAGGAGCAATCTTTGAATTTCGAAGTCAAATACACTGCTCTTGTGGATGAAACAACGGAATATGCCGATCCGACAGATTCTCTTTCCTACAAGTTTGAGCTGAACAACAGTGAGGTCAGCGGAACATCTTTTTCTCTGGACAAGGCGTTTGATTTTTACATCAAGCAAACCAGTACCTACACGGCGTATGATCAGACGACGACTCAGGCCCCGAAAGCGTGGGTTAAGCTTCTTGCTTTGACGGATACGGTGGAGATTTCTTCCCTGGATGAACTCAAGGTGGAAGAGCCTGTTTCGTGTACGGACTTTACCTCAAGTGGAGAAAACCCGAAAGTATATTCTTTGACCAAGCAATTTACTATCGGCAAACAAAATCTCTCATTTGAGCTCGGGTATGAGGTATATAGCGGACAAACGCTTTATGAAGAACCGTTTGAAATGCCGTATTACCAACTCTCCGGTATTACGCAAA
>CAYPIZ010000135.1:0-3060 GCA_964410935.1 uncultured Acetobacter sp.
TCTACTCCACACTCCAAGTAACATCAAACACAGGCTCAATGGCATAATCCATTTTTAAGCTTCGTTTTTTGCCTGCGATGAGGCGATTACACTTCTTTTCAAGCTCGCGTTCAATATCAAAGGTGTTGAACTCGCTGTCATTCATTTCTTTTTGAAGTCTTTGAAGTTCATCTTCAATGGCAAGTTTTGCCTCAAAGTTTTTCTCCATCTTGAAATCACGTTTCAGACTAATTATTTTATTTTTCATCTTTTCAGCTTTAAGACTAATTGCCTGCTTTTCATCTATAAGCCAACGATTTAGTTTATCCACTTCTTGACGGAGCAACACATCAATTCGGTGTTTTTCTGATTTTTCATATTTTTGTATGTTTTGTTCGTGTAGCTGCTTAATAAAATCGTGATAACCCATTTTTTCCATGTCCCGAATACCGATAATGTTATCAAAAATATCCTCAGCGGCACGTGCTTGCAAACCACCCTTCTCGTCAATAACTGTTGCGATAAGATGGTGAGTGTTTTCAGGCGCATTCATTTTAAAATCTGACAAAAGTAATCGTCCTTTGCGTCCCTTTGCAAGTTTTTCCGTTGGTTTTAAGCATAGATGACAAGATGCTACAGGCATATTCATTGCTTCATCTATCAGCCGTTTACCCCAATTGCTATCCGGATTAAACGGTGTTGCGGCACGCCACAGGGCTTTTCTATCTGAACTAAACATAAAGCGAGAATTATCACGTTTGGAAAAATCTAATATATGATTAAAACTTTTAGCAAAATTTATTGTTGATGGTAACTCAAACACCTGTTCCCTAAACTGCCCGAAAACTTTTCTATCTTCATTGACATACAGATCCGGATGATTCTTTTTGAGCATGACCACCGACATATCCCAAAAAATCTGTTTACGCCGCTCTAAATAATCATCAACACGTTTTTTCATAACCTGCAGCTTTTCTTGGGTGGTCGGATTTAAGTTTTCCAAAACAAGTTGGCGTGTTTCTTCCATTTTGGCGTTGTGCTCAGTCGCCAGACTTGATTGCAATTCATCAAACGCGCGGTTGATTTCATCTGTCGTGCGGCATAATTCAAAAATTGAGGCAACCGCTTTTTCAAAATCTACACCATCCGAAAGAGTGCCTAAAATCTCGTCACTTGCGCCAAAAACACCGTCAAAGAGCTTAAACTTCTGCTGTAAGATTTCATACAGGCGCATATCCGCAACATTTTTCTTATTGATAAAGTTGATAATGACGACATCACATTTTTGCCCATAACGATGTACACGCCCTATTCTCTGTTCCACACGTTGCGGATTCCATGGTAAATCATAATTCACAAGCAAAGAGCAGAATTGTAAGTTTAGCCCCTCGGCTGCTGCCTCCGTTGCAATCATAATCTCGGCATCTTCCTTAAACGCCGTTACAAGAGCTTTTTTGACATCATTAGCACGGGAACCAGTCAGCTCTGATGAATGATTTTCAATATAATTGCTATATATCCTATTGCATAAAGAAGAGTTATTTTGTCCGTTAAAAGTAACAATTTTGCCATCAAAACCGTGTGAGGATAGATAATTATACAGATAATTAAGTGTTCTGTTACTTTCGGTAAAAATAATAACCTTTCTTTGTCCGCCTTTTTCTTTTATTTTATCAAACCCTTGATTAATTGCCTCTATAAGCTTCTCTGTTTTGCCATCCACTTTGATTTTATCCGCTTTATCAATGAGAGTCTGCAAATAAGCCTTTTCTGCATTAATATCCGCATTGGATATTTTTTGGTACATCTTGCTTGTTTCATTATTGAAACTATCCTGATATTCGTCCCAAACATCACTATCCTTAACAATCTGGTATAAATCAGCATCTGTTATAATGGCATTTCCGACGTTATTCAAACGTTCCATTAGCCCGTTTAGCGTTTCTTTAACAGCAGCGGTAGATGAGCCCATTAGTTTGCGTATCATTAAAACAATCAATGAACGCGTACGTGTGTTAACAGCAATTTTCGAAATATCTTGAATATAACCCGAAACCTCGTGATATAGTTCTTCTTCCTCTTTGGTCGGGCTAAAAGCAACCGTCATCGCCTCGCGGTTAGTATATTTGATATATTCTAACACATCTTTACGCAATGTTCGATGCAAGACGCATTTTAGCCGTTCTTTGAGTTCGTTATGTCGACGTTCTGAATACAGGTAATTTTCCATGAAGCTATATTCATTGCCCAAAATGCTTATATCAATCAAGCTAACAAGCGAAAAAATATCCATCAAACTATTCTGGATAGGCGTTGCGGTTAAAAGCAATTTTCTTTTACCCGCGAATGCTTCGTTGATTCCTTCAGCAATTTTAGTCTTGCCTTTATAGAAATTACGTAATTTGTGCGCTTCATCAATAACAACTAAGCTCCAAGTATAATGCTTAAGAAGAGACTTCAACTGAACAGCACAATTATATGAACAAATTGTCACACCTTTGAATAAGAAAGGATCATCGTGTCTTGTTTTTAATTCTTCCTTATATTTTTTAGCATCAATAATTTGCGTAGGCAGATCAAATTTTTCTTGCATTTCCGTTTGCCATTGTTGACAAAGGCTTGCCGGTGCAACAACGAGTATTGAATCTTGCCCACGTGAAAAATATTCGGCGATTACAAGTCCGGCTTCTATAGTTTTGCCAAGGCCTACTTCATCTGCCAAAATAACACCTTGTGATAATGGCGATTTTAAGGCAAATAGAGCCGCTTCAATTTGATGCGGATTCAAATCAATTTTTGATGTCCCCAATGAGCTGGCAATGTTTCCCATGTCATTCTGGTTACCAGAAGCTAAAACTTCCAAAGCCCAATACTTAGCTTTTATTTCTTCTACTGTTAACATAAGTATATATTATGAATGATTTTCATGAATATCAAGTTAATAAGAGAAGAATATCTTATATTATCGTAGAAAATTTCGATTAATTTTGCTTTCTGTTTCTTTCATTTCTGATAATTTCTACAATACCGAAGGCAGAAACGGCCATAGCCGACTTTTATCGAGGATAATACTCAGCCAAC
>CAYPIZ010000136.1:0-3049 GCA_964410935.1 uncultured Acetobacter sp.
AATGGACAATTGCGGAATGAAACCAATTATAAGGATGGAAAAGAAGATGGCTTAGCGAAATTTTATGATGAAACCGGAAAGTTATGGAGGGAAGATAGATATAAAAACGGCACACTTATAGAAAGTCAGGAGTTCTAAGCAGATGGTTCGCCCTCGCCGAGGGTGAAAACGATTCTACAGATGACACAAAGCAGAAATGCTGTTGGATATCTCCTCTAAAAACAAAAAAGATAAGCTCTGGAAAGAACTTATCTTTTTTAATGGCGGAGCGTATAGGACTCGAACCTATGCATCCTTTTAACGGGATGACGGATTAGCAATCCGCTGCATTACCACTCTGCCAACGCTCCGTGGTAGTGAAATGTTTATAGTATGTTTTTCTTTTCGTCAATATATTTTTTTAGAAAATATGCACATAAAATCTGTGTGTATCAACAAATATTTACTACATTTTAAATAAATTCGGATAAAATCCCTATAAATAAATTTGATTGGAGAGTATATATGAATCGCGAATATGATTATATTTCCACATTAACAGATTCTGAAAAACAGATCTTTGTTGAGTGCTTTTGCTGTATGGTGTGCTCAGATAAAGTGGTTGCTAAGGAAGAAATTGACTTCTTAAAAAGAATAGGGAAAATGTACGGTATCAGTGAAAAAGATATCGTTGTGATGATGAAAAACTTAAAACAAGACGAAGTTTTGAATAAAGTACCACAAATTTCTGAACGGAAGAAAGCTCTTCAATTGGTTAAAGAACTTTGCTATCTGGCAAATTCTGATAGCGGTCTTGATGATGCGGAAATTGATTTTATCATTGATGTTTCTGAAAAGATGAAAGTTGAAAGTGATAAAATTAAGCAAATAAATAAATGGGTGCTGGATAGAATTTTGCTTGAGAAAACCGGCGATATTATTTTAGAAAACGAATAAAAAAGTTACAAAGGAGTGGAAGCGTACTTTTAGGGAGGAAGTACGCTTTTTTTGTAACAAGTAAAATGAAATTCTCTCAAAAAAAAGTTGCAAATAAAAAAATAGAGATTAAAATGCCCCTCATAGAATGCGTAGTTTGAGATGAAACGCACAAAAAATTTCCTTTTTTTAATGTAATGTGAAAATGCAGAGTTTAGGCTCTGTTTAGGTGTTGGAAAGATGAAAAAGCAAAATAACAGATATCGTAATAACAGTAATAATGGTTATACCTTAAATTATAAATTTGATAGTGTCAGCCCTGCCGGGAAAATCAGCGGTACTGCGTTGGAACTGATTCGCCGTTATAATGATTTGGCGAAAGAAGCTCAGGGTGGTGGTAATTATGTGGAGATGGAAATCTATCGCCAGTATGCAGAACATTATCGGAAAATCGTAACCGATATTAATGAAAAGAAGCAATCTAAACAAGAACAGTATAAAGAAACGGAAAATGCCTCCGCTGAAAGTACGGTAGAAGAGGGGAGTGAACAATCTCAAAATACTGAAGAACCGCAACCTGTGGAAGCCGTTGCTTCTTCTAATGGATATGTGGAAACCCTTCCGGCATCAGAACCGGTAAAAACTTTCCATGTTGTGGAAGTTAAAGAAGAAAAAGAAAATTCTGAAAAGAAAACTAAACGAGTATATCATCGTAAAAAGCCTGCAGGAGAAACTGCAGCACCTGCATTAGCGGAAAATGAAGCCTAAATTTAAGGAGAAAAAGATGCCAGTGATGTTAGCTTTTGCAATTGTGGCTATGGCTATGGTTGCTATTATGTATAAAACCTTTGTCGGATACGGGGATTATCATTGGGGCGTAAAAATCGTCGTGTTGTTATTTTTGCTTTTAGGCGTATGTTCGCCTTTTCTGGCTTTTTATATCAGACAGCACAATCCTGAAGGAAGTCTTATTTACGTGAGCAAAGGGCTTTACCTGTTGTTTGGGTTTGTTTTCTTTCTTTTTATTTTGATGTTTGTTCGCGATATCTTATGGAGTGTGATAGATGTTATTCGCCGTGCTCCTCTGGAAAATATGAAAAATGCAGAGGTATTGCAAAAGGCAAATATTGTAACGGTGATTCTTTGTTTGCTCATCTGTGGGTATAGCGTATATGAGGCAGAAAAAGATGCCCCGATAAAAGAGATTGAGATTACTTCACCTAAAGTATTGAAAGAAACAAAAGTCGTCATGTTATCGGATTTGCATATAGATGTTGATGTTTCAACACAGTATGTCGCTCATTTGGTAGAGCGGGTCAATGCCTTGAACCCAGATGCAGTTGTTATCGTGGGGGATGTTATTGATAATAGCCCTAAAAATCTCTACAAGCAGATGGAGGAACTTAAAAAGCTCAAAGCAAAAGACGGCGTTTTTGTAACCCTCGGAAATCATGAATTTTATGCTGGTCCAATGGATTGGGGATTGAAATTTGCCTCTATGGGATTTGAGTTTTTGAATAATTACGGGAAAGAACTTGATGATACGGGGATTTACATTGCGGGCATACCGGATGTCAATGCCGCCCAACAATATGGGATGAAAATTAAGTTGGAAAATGCTATTTATCAAGCCACCCAAGAGGATTATACGATTCTGTTGGCTCATACGCCTATCTTAGCGGAAGGTGTTGTCGGTGATAAGATTGATTTACAACTTTCCGGTCATACCCATGGTGGACAAATCTTTCCATTCCACTATTTTTCAAAGCAATTTAACGATGGAATGTTAGCCGGATTCTATTCTAGAAAAGGTGTAGAAGTATACGTTTCTCGTGGAACGAGATATTGGGGGCCGGCAATGCGTCTGTTTGCTCCGTCAGAAATTACGGTTTTCAATTTCAAACCGGAAGCAAAATAAAGTTTCAATGACATGAATTATAATAAAACGGCTATCTTTTGTAGGTAGCCGTTTTTCAAAATCAAAATACTTGTTCCCTTGTGGTTAAGAGTTCCACTTGTGGAAAATCTTCCTTAGCTTTATTCAAATGCCAGGCATTACGAGCAAGAAAGACTGTTTCGCCATCGTGATCCTGCGCAATGTTTGCTTGATTTGCATCAATAAATTTAGTAAGCA
>CAYPIZ010000137.1:0-3037 GCA_964410935.1 uncultured Acetobacter sp.
CCAATTCTTGAGCTGTTGGATCGGGTAAAACTGCGCAATCAGCAAATACGAGAATCCATCTGACGTAGTGGATGTTGGAAGAAGTGATAATAGCCCCAATTGTCTTAGTTGTTGTATTTGTGCCGGAGTAATTATAGGTTTTGTTTGTTCTAATGATGCCACTGCATGCAACAAAATACTTCTGAAACAATTTCTCTCTGCATTTTGTTGTAGTTTTGCCGCAAGCCGTGCCGTACCTTGACGACTATCTGTAAAGCAGATCATTTTTTGGGCATCATGAGGATGTAATTGCGGGCTGATATCCCCCTTCTCTGCATGCTCTAACAAAATTGGCAAAATATTACTCAAAAAGAAAGGTGCCCCTTGTATTGGTCTGAAACACCGTTGATACTCAGCCTCATCGCAACAATGAATATCCTCTTTCTCTTCAAAAATTCCTAATGGAATTGATATATTATCATCTTGCTTTTCTGTAGAAACAGAGCTATCAGCCATATTAAGATAACAATTTGGCTTTATACTGTTATCAACATATACATTAGATGTTGACGTAACACCTACCTCATCATCGTCCTCTAGAGAAAACTCATCAATATCATTTAAAAAATTTTGGTATAAATATTTTTTTCCATTCTTATTATTTTGTTTGAAACGAGCTTCAAGAATAGGATGTCCACAGTTTCTACAAGCAATTAATCGGAAAACCGGTGCGCCACAATCACAGGTACATCTTTCTTTAAAATAAATTTTTCCATAATTCCAATTCTGGATATTGTCTTTACATTGACAATCAGGATTACAACAAACCCATATACCTGGGAAAGTTTTATGAAACAAATGTAATCTGAGAGGAAGAAAGGATTTTTCTTGCTCTGGCTGACGAGATAATAAATCAAGCCACCTACAAACTTCTGTTTCTTCTAATTTAAAATGAACACTAATCTCATGTAACGTTCTGGCTTTTGGAGCCGTATACGTTTCATTAATAAAAAAATCACGCAGGGAACAAGCTAATTTTTGTTGGCGTAATTGATGCATAAGTTCATCATTATCATTAATGCTTTCTAGTTCTTCCAATGTTTTTGTTTGAGAAACAGCCTGAATCTTTTCAATTTCATTTTGTCCAAAGACCACAGATACCTGATCTTCTGAAATACCAGCAACACTTGATAAAAAACGCCGTAACTGATCCGTTGCATCTGTACTACCAATTGTTGCTGATGTGGCAATAAATTGTACATTTTGAGGAGATACGTCAAATGCATTCATAACTCTTTTTAACAATAAAGATAATTCGGCGGCCTGTGATCCAAGATATGTATGGGCTTCATCCAGAACAATGTACCTTAATTTTCCTTTTGATTTTTCCAGAATGCTTTTATCACAAGCTCTGATTAGCATATATTCCAGCATAGTCGTATTTGTGATCAGCAATGGAGACGGAGAGTTATAGAGCCCCTTCCTATCCAGAATTTCAGAAGTGTTTTGATTATTATCGGTTTGTTTGATTTGTGACGGAAGTAAACCATTATATAAACAAAAGCGTATCTTTCCATGATAAGCTTTTGTCCATTCATTAAAACGCTCTTTTTGATTTTGGATTAAAGCATTAAGCGGATAGATAAATAACGCCTGAACACCCTCCATAACATTGTGGTTTTCTTCTACCTGACGAACCAAATCAGAAATGATTGGCATCATAAAACATTCTGTTTTACCAGATCCTGTGCCGCTTGAAATAACTAAAGAGTTTTTGGTTTTTAGAAGAGTTCTCCATGCTGCTGTTTGATGGATATAGGGATGCATATCTTTGCTGAAGCGATATGCTTTTGCATTATTCAATCCATTGATAAAGGAGCTTTCCATTAGATCAGTTAATTCGCCAAATGTTTTGGAATCTGTCTTATATCCAAACATTGGTTCAAACACAGGATCTGCAAGAAATGTATCTTCTTTTTTTAAGTTTGACTGCAAAAAATTTCGCAGTTCTTCCGGTAATATAGATAAGGAGCTTAAAATAGCGTCTGTAGAATTTACTGGTATTTGGCTAATAAGTTGGCTAAAGCTATCTTGTTCCATGGTTACCTTCCTAATTTAACAATAAAATTACCATTGCAATTTTGTAAACTTCAACAAAATAATATTCATTAAAGTTCATAAAGTCTTTGATATAGACTTTGAGATCTTCATCTATTTCTCCATAAAAAGAGTAAAATGCACATAATTGCGGAAAATTAACCACATTACTTATAAAATCATAATACCTGTTAAATTCAAACAGCTTATTCTGTAACACTTGCATTTCGTTCTTATATTTATTTTCTACACGTTTTTTCAAAGCTTCAAACGGAATTGAAATCCAATTTTCCTCCAACAAGGAATTTTGACTTTGTAACACCTGCACAAAACAAATAAATGTAGGCTGTCCATACGAATCAAAAGTTTGTTTTGTGAAAATTAAATCTTTCAAATCTTGGGTAGAATTATTACATTTTGATATATGTGGAGCTATATCTTCAAGCGTCAAGAGATTTTGAAACTGCCCAAACATTTGCCACAAAGAATAATAGAGATTTATTTCCAGTTCTGGAAAAATTTCCGCAATAATTGCGAATTTTCTTTGAACAACGGCTTTTTGTATTTCTATTGGCAAAACTTCCAGACGTGGTTGACAATAATCTAAATACTCTTTGAGCCCGTTTATCCATAATTTCATAGGAATTGTGGATGGAATAACACACAACTCATCCTTTAATTTGCGCAGAAAGTCTCCTTTTGTACAACCATATAAAAGGTAGTATCCCAATAATTCTGCGTTTTCACATAAAATTGGCCAAAGATTAATAGCCTCGGTTGGGAGATCATTAATTGCAAAAATATTTTCAAGATTTTGGATATCTTCCCAAATTCCGTAATTTTTTTGTTTAATTTGATCTTGAAGAAAGTGCTGAATATCTGAGTTGTTAATGATTAGCTTATAAAGTTCAGATAGGTTTTGGATACCATTTTGAGTATATACTATAAAAGGAGCAATGGA
>CAYPIZ010000138.1:0-2993 GCA_964410935.1 uncultured Acetobacter sp.
GTGTATATTTCAATCGCAAATATTTAGAATTTTGTGTATAATTTAGCAAAACAACTCTTGAATTTTGTGTATTTTTATGCTAAATATAGCTTATAAAATGTGCAAGATCTATTTAAGGGACAGAAAATGTATCGTAAAGCAGAGCAAATTTTGAAAGCATGGAAAGCCAATCCTAAAAAGAAGGCATTGCTGATAACCGGTCAACGACAAGCCGGAAAAACTTATATTGTGCGTGAGTTTGGTAAAGCTCATTATAAAAACTATGTTGAAATTAACTTTATTACAACCCCCTCTGCTAAAGATATATTCTCCGGTGATTTAAATGCCGATACTTTAATTATGAATTTAACGGCTTTCATCGGTAAACCGTTGGAAAAGGGAAAGACATTGGTATTCCTTGATGAAATACAGGAATGCCCTAATGCTCGAACAGCCATTAAGTTTTTGGTTGATGACGGAAGGTTTGATTATATTGAATCAGGCTCATTATTAGGCGTTCAATATAAGCAAGTCCCCTCTTATCCTGTTGGTTATGAAGAAATATATCAAATGTACCCAATGGATTTTGAAGAATTTTGTATTGCTAATGGCGTGCAACAATCAACACTTGATTATCTGCATGAATGCTACGAGAAACAGAAGCCGATCACTGATTCCATTCATCAAACAATGTCCAATCTATTCAAGTATTACATTGTGGTTGGCGGTATGCCTGATGTCGTACGAAAATTTATTGATACACATGATATTGGGCAAGTTTCCGCTGTGCAACGTGATATTATTGCTCAATACCGACAGGATATCAGCAAATATGCCGCTACAGGCAAAAATATGATTAACAACATATTTGATAATATCCCCTCACAGTTGGATGATAAAAATCGCCGATTTA
Organism: uncultured Acetobacter sp.; assembly: GCA_964410935.1. Lineage (GTDB taxonomy): Bacteria > Pseudomonadota > Alphaproteobacteria > RF32 > CAG-239 > CAG-267. The sequence goes on from CAYPIZ010000138.1 coordinate 893, forward strand.
TGCTCTCATCAATTCAAAAAAGTGCCAGACTTCGGGATTATGAAGATTCATTTGTTTGGCTCTCAGATGCTGGCGTTGCGTTGCCTTGTTATAATCTTACAGAGCCCAAAATACCTCTTAAAATCAATGAGCAAAGTCGTTTATTTAAACTCTATATGAGTGACGTAGGTTTGTTGTGTGCCATGAGCCTGGAAAATGTTCAATTTGAGATATTGAAAGGAAATTTATCCATAAACATGGGCGGAATTTTAGAAAATGCCTTTGCCGAACTCCTCAAAGCCAATGGCTTTTCTCTGCGCTACTTAAATAAAAAGAATATCGGAGAACTGGATTTCGTAGTTCAGCAAAATGACGAGGTTATGCCTATTGAAATTAAATCAGGCAAAGATTACCAAACACATGCCGCACTCAATAATGCTTTGAAAGTTAAGGATTGGAATCTCAAAAAAGGCCTTGTATTCTGTATGGATAACATCAGGAAAACCGAGAAAATAACCTATCTGCCTTGGTATTTAGTCATGTTCTTAAAACAAAATAATTCTGATGAATCTATGATTGTAAATGTGGATTTGAGTGGACTGTGATTGCATTGCCGCAATTTTATAATTTATACCCCTTAAAACTTTTGACTTTTGAGATTTTAAAGGTTATATCGGTATACAGATAGAAGGGGTATATCTCATATTAAGCATTTTTATGCAGGGCGAAAGTCTGGTTATGGGTGAGACCCTTCTTTTTATTTTAAAATCCCTATTTTTTGCCTTTTTTGATATTTTTCAGCCAATGGCAAAATTTTTCCAGAAAAACAGTATCACTTTTCTGGATTTTTCAGACTTTTCCTGATACACTGTTTTAGATGAGCCGCCTATTCTTCCTCTTTCAGCAACCAATCAATGAGATTGAGAACTCGGATACCGTCTTCTGTCGGTCCGGTAAAGAGAACATCCGTTGTTAAAACAATCTTCTCAAAATGATCTTTGACAGCTTGTAGCGGTGCTAATTCTCTGGCTCTTGTTTTCTCGTCTTTCAAGGTTTCCGTCACCTGAATATATTTTTTATTATCCGATTTTGTGGCAATAAAATCTATTTCTTTTTCTCCGACTTTGCCGATAGACACCTTATAACCTCTCCGCAAAAGTTCAAAGAAGACAATATTTTCCAAGATATACCCTCTGTCGGCGTTACGAAGACCCAACCGCTGATTGCGAAGCCCCGTATCAACCATATAATACTTGCCTTGTGTTTTAAGAAACTCTTTGCCTTTCACATCATAACGGCTTGCCGGATAAAAAACATACGCATTTTCCAGCAACTTGATGTAGTTATCAACTGTGGTAGTCGTTGCTTTCTTTTGTTCTTTATTGTCTTGCTCATTCGCCAGAACGTTTTTGATATTATTTGTAGAAACGGAATTGCCGATATTATCCGCTAAAAAGTTGATAATCTTATCAAGGGTCATCGGCTCTCTCACCGCTGCCTGTTTGATAATATCTTCCATCACAACGGTCGTAAAAATCCCCTCCAACACCCCGAATATCGCATTTTCATTGTCAAAATCATATTCTGTCAGAGCGGGCATACCCCCATATTTGAGATACAACGCAAACTTTTCTTCATTGCTCATAGACGGCTTGAAAGTGTTGAACGACACAAACTCCTTAAAGGATAAAGGCAATACCTTGATTTCAACATATCTACCCGAAAGATAAGTTGATAATTGGGACGATAACAAATAAGCATTAGACCCGGTGATATAAATATCGCTATCAATATCCACCCTCAAGGAATTAACCATCAATTCCCATTTTTCTATTTGCTGGATTTCATCAAGAAAAATATAAACTTTTCCGGAAGTCGCCTTGGCAAACGCGATAATTTCATCATAGATTTGTTGATACGTTTTATGACGATTTGCCAAGGATTCAAAGGTCATATAAAAGATGTTTTGTTGCGACACGCCCGTTTCAACCAGATGTTGGCGGAACAGCTCCAATATACTGGATTTGCCGGAACGCCTTAAACCGGTAATCACTTTCACCGCTTCTTTATCTTTGTAATCCTGAAGTTTTTTCATATAAATCGGGCGATTAATCTTTTCCAT
>CAYPIZ010000139.1:0-2985 GCA_964410935.1 uncultured Acetobacter sp.
ACGGACTAAAACAAAGCCCCACACTTTCGTGCAGGGCTTTATTTTATTGGTGATCCCAACGAGATTCGAACTCGTGTTGCAGCCTTGAGAGGGCCGCGTCCTAGGCCTCTAGACGATGGGACCGCTGAAAACACTACCTAAATAATATAAATCTTTTTATAATGCAAGCACTTTTTCTATATAAACAGGGACGAAAAAAAGGAGCTGACAACCAGCCCCTTCTCTAAAACCTTAAATCTGCATTAAGCAGCAACTTTACCTGCAACAACTTTTTTAATTTTTTTAGCTTCTTCTGTTAATTTGCTATCAGGGGTTGCCATCAAATATGCATCCAAACCACCCTTGTGTTCAATAGAACGAAGAGTCTTTGTGCAGATTCTCAATTTGTAAACTTTACCCAAAGCTTCACTTAACAATGAAACAATTTGCAGATTCGGCAAAAAGCGACGGCGGGTTCTGTTGTTTGCGTGGCTCACATTGTTACCGCTCATAACACCGGTGCCGGAAATTTCACATTTCTTAGCCATTTTTTTATCCTTTACTTAAAAAACTTTTGCTCATACATACAAACTTAATCCTAAGAAGTCAAGCAAAATATTCACAAAAACAGTAAAAAAAGCTGGATTATTTACAAAATACATTATATAAGCTCTCCCACAGATAGACTCTTGTGTACCCGTAGCTCAATTGGATAGAGTGTTGGCCTCCGACGCCAAAGGTTGCGAGTTCGAACCTCGCCGGGTGCACCAAAAAAAGCCGCTCACTTTATGTGAACGGCTTTTATATTTTCATCTGAGGTTATCTTTATAAAACTCTTCAATTTTATCAAACGGGATTTTGTTTAGATTATCATACAAATCAACATGATTTGCCCCTTTCACAATAAACAGTTCTTTATTATCACCCTTCAATTTTTTGAATGCATCTTCCGAAAAATATCTGCTGTGAGCATTCTCTCCGTGTAACATCAAAACAGGCGTGCGAATTTCACTGCTATACATTAAAATCGGCATATTAATCAAAGACAACGCAGATGTCATATTCCAAGCACCGTTTGAATTGATTGACCGCTTATGGAAACCTCTGGGAGTCTTATAATATTCCCAATATTCTTTCACAAACTGAGGCTCTTTCCCCGTTAACTGATCGGGTAACCCCGGGGCTGAAGCAAACCTTTTTGTATCAAAATCTTTGGTTCGTTGTGCATTTAACGTTTCTTTCAACTGATACCGGTCATTCTCATTCATAGCATCAAAGTACCCGTTTGCACTAACTCTGGTCATATCATACATAGTCGCGGTTACAGTCGCTTTAATTCTTGTATCCATCGCCGCTGCATTCAAAGCAAAACCTCCAAAACCACAAATGCCCAAAATTCCTATTTTCTTGGGGTCAATATTTTCTAATGTACTGAGATAATCCAATGCGGCAGAAAAATCTTCCGTATTTATATCCGGAGAAGCAACATTTCGTGAACGACCACCACTTTCCCCCGTAAATGAAGGATCAAAAGCGAGTGTCACAAAGCCGCGTTCTGCAAGCATTTGTGCATAAAACCCGGAAGCCTGCTCTTTGACTGCACCAAACGGACCGGCTACTGCAATTGCAGCAAATTTATCCGTTGTTTTATTTTTAGGAACATACAAATCACCAACAAGTCTGATACCATATCTATTCTTAAAACTAACCTTTCTAACCGTAACTTTATCACTTTTGGAAAATGTTTTATCCCAAACCGGATTGCGTGCGAAAATAAAACCTACTGCCAAACACAACACAATGAAAACAATCAATATTTTTTTAAGCATAATTTCTTCCCTTTCTATGAATTTACTTTTTTAAATATGGGGTTAATAAAGATTTGAGCTGAGTATTACAAAATTCATCAACCCAATAAAGAGGTTCAAATTTTCCGGCAGACATACACCAGCCTATTGCCATTCCATAAAGCTCTGAAACTATAATATAAGACAATGTTTCAATTGGAGTCTCAGGCTTTAGCACACCATCTTCAACAGACTTTTCAAAAAACTTTTTAAGATTTTCTTGATCAGATTCCCATTTATTATTTTTAGTATTTTCCGGCTTAATCACATCCCCTATCCAACCTCTACAAACATTTATGCCATAAGCCTCAACACGCTTCATAAAGTTTTGAAAATAGTAGGCTAACTTATCAAAAATACTTCCTTCCATCACACAAATTTCATTTGCCAACGCATTAAAAGAACGCAATCCAAGCTCATACAGCACATCTTCTTTCCTTTTAAAATAGATATAAAACGTACCTTTCGCCACGTTAGCAACCGTTGTGATATCGCAAACCGTTGTTGAAGCAAAATCTTTTTCTTTAAGAAGTAGCTTAACGGCATCTATAATCTTTTCTCTTGTTTTGATTGCATTTTCTTTTCTTGTTGTCATTACAAATTCCTTTTACCCTACCAATTTTGGATTATTCTACACAATTATGACCAATAGTCAATGACTTTTAGTCATAATTTCAAAATTCAATAACTTATTCAGAATTCACCCGTAAAAAAAGCCGCTCACTTTATGTGAACGGCTTTTATATTTTAGCTTAAAACTTGAGAAAATTTTCTCGTTTCCGTATCGTAGCGTAAGTGCAACATTGCACAGTTGTCAAACGACACGTCTTTTAATTCCAATCCGCAAGCTAAAGCGGATAACACACCGGCATGACAAACAACCCCAACTGAAGAGGCACATTCTGCCGCAATGTTTTGTAAACAGCTGCACACACGATTGAACACCGCATGCTTACTTTCACCACCGGGAAAGCATTTATCCCAATTTTCAAATGTGGGATTAAATGTTTCTGTCACCAAAGGACCATACTCTTCGTTTATCTCAGCAAAAGTTTTGCCCTCAGCAACCCCAAAATCTGCTTCATGCAAGTTTTGCATAATGATAATAGGGCATTCCATAGCGTGCTTTTTAACAATTCTGTTTGCGGTTTGCACGGCA
>CAYPIZ010000140.1:0-2971 GCA_964410935.1 uncultured Acetobacter sp.
AATTATCTGGATTGGTATGAAGAATTTAAGAATGTTAACTTGATTTTGGAAAAAGAAAAACGTCAAAAAGAAGCGGCAAAAAAAGCCAAGGCTAAGCAGGAAGAACAAGAAAAACTGGCAAGAGAACAAGCCCAAGCCGAGATTGCACAAAATCAAGCAGAGGTAACCGAAGAAGTTGCCCCTCAAGAAGAGGTTGAACAACCGGTAGAAGAAGCTGCCCCTCAAACGGAAGAAAATCTGCCTGTGCCGTCAGTCTTATTGGAAGCAGAGCCGGAGCCTGTTTCCGGTATTGAAAATCTGCTCTTACCTGAAAAAAATTGAAAAAAGCCCTGTTAATTTCTGATTAAAAGCTTGTCAGTGTGGGGAAAGGGTGCTAATTTTACCCTTGATGAATGTTTCAGGCAGGGATTTAGGGTGTTCAATTTAAGCAAATATGTTAAACACACAAGGGCAAAAGCAGCACTTCTCTTTTTAGGGAGTGTGCTGGTGCTGTCTTTTTTTGCGGAACTTTTAGCCAATGACAAGCCGTTGCTCTTGAAGTACCAGGGGGAATACTTTTTCCCGGTGTTTAAGGTATATACCGATGCCCGTTTCGGTGGGGATTTCCCGACGGAGGCAAACTACAAAGATGCCTATCTCAAACAAAACATTGAAGCAGACGGCTATATGATTATGCCGTTGATAGAGTTTTCTTTTAACACGGTGGATTATGAGCTGAATGAGCCCTTTCCGGCAGCACCGTCGGTACGGCATTGGCTGGGGACGGATGAAGAGGGGCGTGATATTCTGGCCAGACTACTCTACGGTATACGCGAATCGTTTATTTTTGCAGTGCTGTTGACGTTTATTTCTTCCCTGATCGGGATTGCCGTCGGGGCAGTGCAGGGGTATTTCGGCGGTAAGACGGATATTATCTTACAGAGAGTGATTGAAATTTGGGATTCTATGCCACAGATGTTTGTTTTGATTATTGTGGCAAGTGTTTTTATACCGACGTTTTGGAGTTTGTTGGTGATTTTGCTCTTTTTCTCCTGGACGGAGCTGACAGGTATGGTGCGGGCGGAGTTTTTGCGGGCAAGAAACTTTGAGTATGTGAAAGCGGCAAAAGCCATCGGGGTGAGCAACTTTCGGATTATGTATCGCCATATTCTGCCGAATGCATTGGTGACTTCGGTTACGTTTATTCCGTTTATTTTAGCCGGAGGAATTGTGGCGTTGACGGCGCTGGATTTCTTGGGGCTGGGGCTTGGTCAGGAGTATCCGTCTTTGGGGGATTTAGTCCGTCAGGGAAAGGATAATTTACAGGCTCCGTGGATTGGGTTGAGTATCTTTTTTGTGTTGTCGGCCGTGCTTTGTTCGCTCATTTTTGTGGGTGAGGGCGTGCGTGATGCGATGAATAAGAGGGCCAGATGACAGAACCGATTTTGGAAGTGAAAGATTTAAATGTGCGCTTTATCCGTGAAAACGGGAGCATCTTTTCTGCGGTGTATAACAGTAACTTTACGGTAAACGAGGGGGAAGTTCTGGCAATCGTTGGGGAGTCCGGTTCCGGTAAGACGGTTACGGCGCTCTCTTTGTTGGGGCTGATTAACCCTAAGAAAGTTTTGTATAAAGGGAGTAACTTTGTGACTTTTGAGGGGAAAGATCTTCCCTTGTGTGCTGATGACGAATGGCAACATATCCGTGGGGATAAAATCAGCATGATTTTTCAAGAACCGATGAGCTCTCTTAACCCGTTGTTGAGAGTGGGTGAACAGATTGCCGAGGTGATACGCGTTCATAAAAAAGTTTCTCCGATAAAGGCAAAAGCCAGAGCAAGGTATCTCTTAAAATTGGTGGGGATAGAAAATGCCGAGGAGCGGATGAACGCTTTTCCGTTTGAGCTTTCCGGCGGACAACGGCAGAGAGTGATGATTGCCATGGCGGTGGCCAATACCCCGAAAATTCTGATTGCCGATGAGCCGACAACGGCTTTGGACGTGACCGTGCAGAAGCAGATTTTGGATTTGATTTTGAAACTCAAAGATAAGTTTAAGATGGCCGTGGTGTTTATCTCGCATGATTTGAACGTTGTACGCAAGATTGCAAACAGAGTGCTGGTGATGCGGCAGGGCGTGATTGTGGAAGAGGGAAGCGTGGGCAATATTTTTCACGCACCGCAACACCCGTATACTAAGGAATTATTGGCCGCATTTCAACGACAGGATGCGCTGGAAGATTTTGAGGCAAAGAAAATTCTTGAAGCAAGGCATATCAGTGTGGCGTTTCCGATAAAGAAAAATCTGTGGGGAAAGGTGATTAAAGAACTTAAAGCCGTGGATGATGTTTCGCTGAGTTTGTGCGAGGGGAAGACGCTCGGGCTGGTGGGGGAATCCGGCTCCGGTAAAACGACCTTGGGGCAATGTCTGGCAGATCTTATTCCGTATCAAGGGGATATTTTGCTGGCAAAATCCGTGCATATTCAAAATGAAAAAGATTTCCGTAAAAATGTGCAGATGGTGTTTCAAGATCCGTATAATTCGCTTAATCCGCGGTTGAAAATTTTTGATATTGTTGCCGAGGGGATAAAAGTCCATTTTCCGACGTTGAGCAAGGAAGAACAGCGGCAACGGGTGATTAAGGTTTTGGCAGATGTGGGGCTGAAAGATGAAAGCATTTTAGAGCAATATCCGCATGAGTTTTCCGGCGGACAGAGGCAGCGAATCGCTATTGCCCGTGCTTTGGCGGTAGAGCCGAAAATTATCATCTTGGATGAGCCGACTTCCGCTTTGGATGTGACGGTGCAGGCAGAGATTATCAAACTGTTGAAACAAATCCAGAAAAAAACGGGGATTTCGTATTTGTTTATTTCTCACGATATGCGGGCGGTCCGTGCCGTTTCACACGAAGTGGCGGTGATGAAAGCCGGTAAGATTGTGGAATTCGGGACGGCAAAAGATATTTTTGAAAGACCGCAAACAGCCTATGCCAA
>CAYPIZ010000141.1:0-2962 GCA_964410935.1 uncultured Acetobacter sp.
TTTTTAAGTTGGTCGGGACTATAGGATTCGAACCTACGACATCTTGCTCCCAAAGCAAGCGCTCTACCAGGCTGAGCTAAGTCCCGTTGTCCTAACATTGGGAGAGAATAACCTCTAAAAAATTATTTGCAAGCTTTTTTTACGGGAAAAACGATTTTCTGCGCCTTAACACATTCACAAACGCTTAAACAATCCTTCCTCCAGCAGAGTATGATCCGCTGAGGCTTCATCTAAAAAAGTGAGATTTTCCACCCGGGCAAAAAGCGGCCCTTGATAACAGAATTGCAACAGCCGGCGGATAGCATCATTCTCCCCTTGCATAAAAACTTCCACATCACCGTTAGGCAGATTCTTTGCCCAACCGGAAAGACCGCCGATTTCATACGCTTTGTGTACGACCCAACGCCGAAAGCCGACCCCTTGTACACGCCCTTCAATTTTCAGATAAACGGTATTCATTAACAAAATTTTCCACTTCTTTAAGATAGGTGAGAATCTTCCCTTGAGCGGCGACACGCTCGGCATCTTTTCCCCATTGTTGTTGGCACTGCAGCTCCTCAAAAAAAGCCAAATCAAATACTCTTTGCGCATCAATCTGCCGTTTTTCCAACAAAATTGCCAACAAAACGGAGCGAATTTCCGTTGCGGTCAGATACACCACCGCAAAGGCCTCATCCGAGAGCGACTGCAAGTAGGATTTTATTTTTTTCTGCTGAGCCCGATTAAGAGCTGAAATCTGCAACCCGGAACAAACTTCACATTCTGTCTGCAAAAGGCGATTCGCTAAAGACAATGCCTCATGCAGAGAGTGTTGCGTTGCTTCTGAAATAGCTTCCTTGTCCACAAACAAAATCGTATCCGTTAAAAAAAACTCACATAAGCTTAAAAGCAGCTGCGACCTTTCCGCCGCAACTGCTTTTATCTGTTGTCTGAGATGACTACTTACTGCTGTCATCTGTCTTTTTACCGGAAATCAAATTCAGCAGCCCTTTGGTGGTATCTTTAACCGAACCGACACTGGTATCTAACAATTTGCCCACATCTTCCGTTGTGTCATTAACCACATTTTCCGGTTTTGGGAAACGGCTTTCATAAGCAGTTCCGGCCAATGCGGTATAACACGGAGAACCGTCATTTTCCAACAACATCTGAGCCCCTAAATAAACCGGACCCGCCGTTGTTACACCAACAATGGTTTTGAGCGCATTGGCACTGTCCACACCGATGCTCGGCTCTTGCAAAGTTCCCCCGAGTTTGATCAAAGAAGAGAGAGCTTTGGCAATGTTGGTATCTGTCAACTTGCCGGCAAAAGGCTTCACACTCAGGCTGATCTTATCGTTGTTAAGGTTAATTGTACCGTCTGCAACCACGGTAAACTTATCGGCATTAACCACAATACCGCTCGGGAAAGTGGCTTTACCGCTCTTCAAATCTGCACGAACAACGGCACATTTCAAGCTCAAATCATCATTTTCTTTGGTGAGCTTCAAAGTGTTGAGGAGCTGTGTGAGGATATTCCCTTTAACTACACTCATATTACCGATATGGAGTTTGGATTCGTCCATAATCACAATAACCTGCCCGTCCAGACTATCCACCAAAGCAGCGTACGTATTGCCGGTGCCGGTTAAATCGATAACGACATCGGTCAAACTACCGGAAACAATGCTAAACGAAGAGGATTCGGCATTAAGAGCTTTAAGCACTTCTGCAACATTAACCTTGTTCAAATTTGCCTTAAATACCAAAGATTTGTTTTTAGCCCGCAGAGTCGCATCTGCCTTGATTGTTCCCTGACCGATCTTCCCTTGGGAAATCTTGACATTGGCGGTGCCGTTCTGCACGGTGGCCAACAAAGTCAAATCACTAACAAGGGTGGACTTACCGCTGACAATCTTTGCCACGTTAACTTCTGCATCAGCATTAACCGAAGACAGCACGGCATACGGGATAACCTCTGCCGGCGCCAAAGTTGTTGCTTCTGCTGCGTTAATCAGTTGGAAAGCAGCCTGCTTTTGCTTGCTCTCAAAAGATGCTAAGTCAATCTTATCCGAAGCCAGCGTCGCTTTGATTTCCGGTACGGTATTTTCCAAATTAGCGTTCACATTACCTGTGATAACATTCCCGGCAACGGAAATTGAGCGAATGTCGGCAACAATCTGTTTGAGGTTACCGTTCAAAGCAACTTCTGCCGATTCGTTATAAGTACTCGTCTTACCCATAAAGCCGGAAGCCTTAACCACGCCCTCAAAGCGCAAGTCATTGCTCAAAGCGTCAAAAAGCGTTGCGTCTGCATCAACTTTGATCCCCATCACATCAACGGAGGCTTGAACCGGATACCCTTTAGAGGAAGAAAGTTTTTTGAACGCACCAAACATACCGGTGCCCTGATACAAACCGTCATTCACATTGAAACGAAAATCAATATTATCGTCATCATTTTCAGCTAAATCCAGCTCTTGAATGGCATAGCTTTCCGTTTTGTTACTCTTATCGGTGTAGTTGATTGTGATATTTTCAAGTGAAATCTTTTTAATCACTACGGAAGAAAGCATTGCAAGAGAACTATCACTTTCTGCTGCCGTAGCGGAATTTATCAACTGCCAAGAAGCTGCCGTTGTTTCGGTGCTTTCTTCGGTTACCGGAGCCGTGAACTCCCAGTTTGCACCGTTAGTCTTGCTCTCTTCCAAATTGATAACCGCATTTTGAATAACAAAATTGCTAATCACATATTTTTGCGCCAACAGAGGGAGAACGGCAAAACTCAAATCCACCGTTTCCACCTTTACCATCTCCGGCTGTTTAGCCCAAGCGGCATTGGAAAGACTGGCATCACGAATTTCAATCGTCGGGCTGAAAGAAGGTTTAATTTGCGCTTCACCAAAAGTCAGCTGACGCCCTGTTGCATTATAAACCAACTTTGTAATGGTTTCTTTATATGCGTTCAAATCAATATGAGTCA
>CAYPIZ010000142.1:0-2957 GCA_964410935.1 uncultured Acetobacter sp.
AATCCCGTCAATGAAGATGCTTATGAAAACTCGGTGATTGAGCTGTTTGAAAGTATGGGTTATACGCATGTCTATGGGCCGGATATTGAGGACAGAGATTTTTATTCTCCCCTATACGAAGAAGTGTTGGTTAATGCCTTATCTCAAATCAATCCAAGACTACCGGAAAATGCTCTTAAAGAGGCTTTGTTCAAACTTAAAAACTTTGAAAATGCCGAACCGATTCAAAAAAACAAACTCTTTATGGATTATCTGCAAGACGGCGTCCCTGTACGCTACTCGGAAAACGGCACCGTTAAAGATACGTTGGTCTATTTGATAGATTATGAGCACCCCGATAACAACTCTTTTATTGTGGCTAATCAATGGACGTTTATTGAAAACAGCAACAAAAGACCGGACATTCTGCTGTTTATAAACGGTTTGCCGTTGGTGTTAATGGAGCTAAAATCCCCCTCTCGTGAAGAAACGGATGTTTCGGAAGCCTATCGCCAAATCCAAAATTACAAACACGAAATTCCGTCAATGTTTATTTATAACGCCATCTGCGTGATGAGCGATCTGTTGTGTTCTAAGGCCGGAACAATCACTTCTACTGAAGACAGGTTTATGGAATGGAAAACCGTAGACGGAAGCTATGAAAACACACAATATGCCCAATTTGACACATTTTTTAAGGGGATTTTTGAAAAAGAACGTTTGCTGGATATTTTGAAAAATTTTATCTGTTTTTCGCAAGAGCAGAAATGCACAGCCAAAATTCTGGCTGGTTATCACCAATATTTTGCCGTTAAAAAAGCCGTTGTATCCACCCAAAAGGCAACCGAAACCGACGGCAAAGGCGGTGTATTTTGGCATACACAAGGCAGCGGCAAATCTTTGTCTATGGTCTTTTATGCACATTTGTTGCAACAAGCTCTGCACAGCCCGACCATTGTTGTTTTGACCGATAGAAACGACTTAGACAATCAGCTTTTCGGGCAATTTTCAAAATGTAAGGATTTTTTACGGCAAACACCCGTTCAGGCAACCTGTCGCAAACTCACAGCCCACGCAACTCAAAACGATATCGGGCTGAAAGATTGGCTGAACGGACGCAAAGAAAACGGTATCATTTTTACAACAATGCAAAAATTTGAGGAATCTGACGAACCGCTTTCTACCCGCCGAAATATTATTGTCATGGCAGATGAGGCGCATCGGGGACAATACGGCTTGTCGGAAAAAATTGACGCCGACGGAAAGATCAAAATCGGTGCGGCTCGGATTATCCGCAATGCTTTGCCGAACGCAACTTATATCGGCTTTACCGGAACGCCGATTTCTGCTAAGGATAGAAACACACGAGAGGTATTCGGCAATTATATTGATGTTTACGATATGACGCAAGCCGTAGAAGACGGGGCAACACGTCCGGTTTATTACGAAAGCCGCGTGATTAAATTACACTTAAAGCCCGAAATTCTTAGCCTGATAGATGCTGAATACGATCTGATGGCGCATAATGCCGACCCTGAAGTGATAGAAAAAAGTAAACGAGACCTCGGCAAAATGGAAACAATCCTTGGTGATGACAGTACCATAAATTCTCTGGTTTGCGATATATTGGATCACTACGAAAATAACCGGGCAAACCTCTTAACGGGTAAGGCGATGATTGTGGCCTATTCTCGCCCGATTGCCCTTAAAATATATCAGAAAATTATGGAACTTCGCCCCTCTTGGAAAGAAAAAGTCGCCGTTGTGATGACCTCGGATAATAATGATCCGGAAGATTGGCGAAAAATTATCGGTAACAAAACCTATAAAGAGGAGTTGGCACGCAAATTCAAAGATAATGACGATCCGCTCAAAATCGCCATTGTGGTGGATATGTGGCTGACCGGATTTGATGTGCCGTCATTGGCGACAATGTATGTTTATAAGCCGATGTCCGGATATAATCTGATGCAGGCGATTGCGCGCGTCAACCGCGTGTTTAGAGATAAAGAGGGCGGCCTCGTTGTTGATTATGTCGGCATTGCCGGAGCCTTGAAGCAGGCGATGAACGATTATACCATACGCGACAGAAAAAATTATGGCGATACGGATGTAGCCAAGGTCGCCTACCCGAAGTTTTTGGAAAAGTTGAGCATTTGCAGAGATTTATTGCATGGATTTGACTATGCTCATTTTGCGACGGATTCCAATTTAGAACGGGCAAAAACAATTAGCGGTGCCGTCAACTTTATTATTGCCAGAGAAAAAGAACAGCAGAAAGAAACCTTTATTAAAGAAGCGCTGCTTTTGCATCAGGCTCTATCGCTGTGCTCCTCTTTGGTTGTCGAAGAATTGCGTATTGAAGCGGCATTTATGGAAGCGGTTCGTGTTCTTGTACTGCGCTTAACGACAAGCGGCGTTGATAAAAAAATATCGCTTCCGGAAATGAATGCCCGAATTAACGAACTTCTGAAACAAAGTATCAAAAGTGATGGCGTGATTAACCTGTTTTCCGATATAAAAGAGGAGTTTTCTTTGTTTGATCCGAAGTTTTTGGAAGAAATTTCAAAAATGAAAGAGAAAAATCTTGCTGTAGAATTGTTGAAAAAACTAATTGCTGAACAAATTGCCATCTATCGCAAAACAAATGTTGTCAAATCGGAAAAATTCAGCGAGATCATTCAGGAAGCCATGAACCGTTATCTCAACGGATTGCTGACAAATGAACAGGTGATTGAAGAATTATTAAATCTGGCAAAACAAATTGCAGCCTCTCAACAAGAGGGAAAAGATTTAGGCTTAACGCCCGATGAAATGGCATTTTATGATGCGCTTACCAAACCTCAAGCCGTCAAAGACTTTTATGAGAATGAAGAACTTGTCGCCATTACCAAGGAGCTGACAGAGGCTTTGCGGAAAAATAAATCCATAGATTGGCAAAAGAGAGAACCTGCGCGGGCAAAAATGCGTATGCTGAT
>CAYPIZ010000143.1:0-2921 GCA_964410935.1 uncultured Acetobacter sp.
CCCTAGCGGAAGAAAAATTTTCCCCCACTCCTTGCGAAAAAAATCCCCCTTTTTGGGGATAAATCAAATTTGTCATTTTTCTTTTTAGCGGATTGTGCTATATAAAAGGCACTAATTTTCTAATGAAAGGCAAATATAAAATGGATGAAAATGAAAAGAGTGAGATTTCTCCTGTAACGGTTGAATTGCCTAAAGAGAACATCTCCCCCACGATGATTGTGGAAGAAATGCGTCGTTCTTATCTGGACTATGCGATGAGTGTTATTGTTTCGCGTGCGCTTCCGGATGTTCGGGACGGTCTTAAGCCGGTTCACCGCCGTATTATTTACGCTGCGTACGAAAACGGGTACGATTATAACAAAGCCTTCAAAAAATCCGCGCGTATCGTCGGTGAAGTTATGGGTAAATATCACCCACACGGTGACAGCTCGGTTTACGAAGCAATGGTTCGTATGGCGCAACCTTTCTCCATGCGTCTGCCTTTGATTGACGGCCAAGGGAACTTTGGTTCTATGGATGGGGACTCAGCCGCCGCCATGCGTTACACCGAAGCCCGTTTAGCCAAAGTTGCCCACGCTTTGATAGAAGATATTGAGTGCGACACGGTAGACTTTATGCCAAACTATGATGAATCCTTGCAAGAGCCGACCGTTCTTCCGGCACGTTTCCCGAACTTGCTCGTCAACGGAACAAACGGTATTGCCGTTGGTATGGCCACCAACATTGCCCCGCACAACCTTGGGGAAGTTTTGGACGCTTGTACAGCCTATGTTGACAATCCGGACATCTCTATTGAAGAGCTTATCCGCATTGTTCCGGGGCCGGATTTCCCGACCGGTGGTTTGATTTTGGGTTACGGCGGTATTAAAAACGCTTATCTGACCGGTAAAGGCTCTATTATGATGCGTGCCAAATGCACCATTGAAGAGATCCGTAAGGATAGAGAAGCCATTATCGTGCATGAGATTCCTTATCAGGTCAACAAGGCCATGCTGGTACAAAAGATTGCCGAATTGGTTAAAGAGAAAAAGATTGAAGGCATCTCCGATATCCGTGATGAGTCTGACCGTCAGGGCGTTCGCGTTGTTGTTGAAATCAAAAAAGAATTCCAAGCCGATGTTGTGTTAAACCAACTCTATAAGTTCACACAATTACAGACCAGCTTCGGTATGAACATGCTGGCAATTAACAACGGCCGCCCGATGATGATGAATTTAAAAGACATCATTTCCGCCTTTGTAAAATTCCGTGAAGAAGTGATTCGCCGTCGTACGGTGTTCAAATTGAACAAGGCTCGCGACAGAGCACATATTTTGGTCGGCTTAGCCATTGCCGTTGAAAATCTTGATCCGGTGATTGAGTTGATCCGTACGGCTGCCAACCCGAATGATGCAAAAGACGCCTTACTTGCCAAAGCTTGGCCTGCCGGTGATGTTGAAGTTCTGGTTAAATTGATTGCCGAACCGGGCAGAGAAGTTGTCAACGGGACGTATAAACTCTCCGAAGCTCAAGCCAAAGCCATTTTGGATTTGAAATTGCAACGCTTGACCGGTCTGGAACGTGACAAAATTCATGATGAATTGCGTGCTATCGGGGAAGAAATCAAAGAATATCTCTCCATTTTGGCAAGTCGTGAAAAATTGATGGGCATTATGAAAGATGAATTTGCCGCCATCAAGTTGGAATATGCAAATCCACGCCGCACCACCATTGAAGACATTGAAGTTGATACGGATATTGAATCCCTCATTCAGCGCGAAGAAATGGTTGTTACGGTAACCGAAGCCGGCTACATCAAACGCGTACCGCTCAATGCCTACAAAGCTCAAAAACGTGGCGGTAAAGGTAAATCCGGTATGACCACGAAGGATGAAGATTTTGTCACCAGAGTCTTCGTTTCCAACACGCACACGCCGGTATTGTTCTTCTCCTCCAAGGGTTTGGTATATAAGATGAAAGTGTATAAACTGCCGCTCGGCTCACCAACCTCCAAGGGCAAACCGTTTATTAACCTCTTGCCGTTAAGCGAGGGTGAAAACATCACCGCCATCATGAAATTACCGGAGAACGAAGAGGATTGCAAAGATTTATCCGTTATGTTCGCTACGGCTTACGGTAACATCCGCCGTAACTCGCTGATGGATTTCGTCAACGTTCAAGCCAACGGTAAGATTGCCATGAAGTTGGAAGAAGGCGACAAGCTGATTAACGTGGCTCAGTGTGATGAAAACAGCGACGTTATGTTAGCAGCCAAATCCGGTAAATGTAATCGTTTCTCGGTTGAAGATTGTCGTGTCTTTGTCGGCCGTAATTCAACCGGTGTTCGCGGTATCAAACTTGCCGAAGGGGATGAAGTTATCTCCATGTCTATCTTAAAGCACACCAACGCTTCCACGGAAGAACGTGATGAATATCTGCGTTTAGCCTCCGCTTTGAAGAAGGTTGATGTGGCCGAAGGGGAAACTTTTGATGAAGAAGCCGCCTTTAACGCTCTCACCCCAGCTATTTCTTACGATTTGTTCAAAGAAATGCGTGAGAATGAGGAATTTATTTTGACCGTAACGGTAACCGGCTACGGCAAGCGTACTTCCGCTTATGAATACCGTATCACGGCTCGTGGCGGACAAGGTGTTGCCAACATGGAAATGTCTGAGCGCAACAAAGAAGTTATCAGCTCCTTCCCGGTTAAGAACGACCACCAGATTATGATGGTAACCGACGGTGGTAAATTGATCCGTATGCCGGTAGAAGACATCCGCATTGCCGGTCGTAAGACCCAAGGGGTGATCTTGTTCCGCACGGCAGAGGGTGAAAATGTTGTTTCCGTCACCTGGCTTGATGCCGATGATGAGGATGATAACGAAGACCTCGCCGAGGAAGACGTACAAGAATTCTCCGGTGTTGAACCGATAGAAGAATAA
>CAYPIZ010000144.1:0-1670 GCA_964410935.1 uncultured Acetobacter sp.
TCCCTCGCTCACAGCAGGGGGAGGTAGAGGGGGGAGATGGTATCAATCCCACGGCACAGCAGACGCTTGATCTCCTCATAAAAATACTGTTTCTCGCGGACGCCGGTTTGCGCCGGAGCGGGGATATCCCGATCTTCCAGCACAATCTTATACAGCACGGAAAAGATGCTCTTCGGCAGTTTGTGCAAGGCTCGGCGAAAGCGCTCCTCCCCCGGGGAATACAACGCAGAACTCCCTCGCGAGGTGTCCACATGGACGCCATCGTACGCGCTCACCAACCGTTGTTGGCGGTGTTGCCAGCGCAGAAAATCCTCATAGAAAAATTGCGCCACCAAAAATCTGTCTTCCGCACTCAGAGGTTGATGCCAGCCCGAGCCGTCAAAATACGCCTTGTCCAGCCAGCCGTGATTGAAGCACGTCAGTAAAACGGAATTCTGCTTACTCATGGTATTCTCCCCGGCGCTTGGCCACCAACGTCAACGAATCGTCAAAGTCCGCAAACAGGCCGTAATCAATCGCCAGATCCACACGCCCCTGGTGATCCAGCTTGCGAAAGGCCTCGTCATCATTCATGTAGGCACGGAGCTTCTCGGTCAGCACGTACTCCACAGCCTCACGATAGGTGCCGTAAAAATAGACCAGTCTGCCGGCTTTCTGATCCTGCTGGATGAGGTGCTCCACCAGAGAAAAGCCACGACAAGTCGGCTTATTTGAGGTGCGGTGAACCAGGTATTCCTTTAACTTGGCCGGTGTGGGCGGAAAGGGGGTGTCCACATCCGTACGGAAAGATTTGACCGCTTTCAAAATTTCTTCCTCGGTGTAGCTTTCCAGCAGTTCCGCCCAGATCTGTTCTTCCAGCTGTAAGGGGCGGTTGATGTTCGGGTAAATCTGCCGAAGCAGAGAATAGAAATAATCACTTTTGGCACTCATTTGCGGTCTCCTTGTTGTAAAATTAAACTATGGGTTGTGGTAGGTGTATTTACGGTTGTGTTCACCGCTGGGGTAGGTGTATTAACGGTTGTATTTTGCCCGGTGTAGCGGACTTTTTGCCGGGCGGAGGCCTCCCGTATGGCCCGAATGAGGGGGAGCTCATTTTCCGGTGCGGGGATCACCCGATGCAGAAAATCCACCGGTTCTTTCTCGGCTTCAGGCTCCGGCTTAGGCGTCGGTTCAGGCTTCGGGGTTTCTGCCGGAGGCTGTTCCTCGGCATGGGCTTCCTGATGTTTTTTCACCCGCTCGTCCAGTTCATACCAGTAGGCCTGGTCTTCCGGTGTATCCTCAAAGCGCTTCGCCCGAGGGGTAAAGGCGGTCTTTTTCTCCGCGTCCCGCTGATGCCAGAGGCGAACCGTCGCTTGCCAGTTCTTGATCGGCTGCTGCCCGATACGCCAGTTGTTGGCCTCATAAAAGTTCACAAAGATCTCCGGTGAAACGTTTAACTTCTCCGCCGTGACGAACGCCCGAACCATCTCCACCGTTGGGGCAACCATACCGGAAGCCGTCACCGTTGCCGCCTGTACGGACGGCGTTTCCTCAGCAAGGGGCGTACCGTTCTTCCCCTCGTTTCGGACGGCAGAAATTTCTTCTTTTTTCTTTTTTTCTTCTAACTCTAAATTATTTTTGAGAGAGGTATATATAATATTTTCTTTTGCTTCTTTTCTTTTAGTTGTGCG
>CAYPIZ010000144.1:1770-2920 GCA_964410935.1 uncultured Acetobacter sp.
CCATGTGCTGGCGTTTTATCTGCCGATTTTTGTCTTGCAAGAGGATAAATTCATACAAATTTGAGATGTCTTCCGTCGGCTTTTCACCACACAAAAGCGCATAAAATAATCGTCCTTTCTGCTCGTCATTCAGGGAACATACCAAAAATTTCAAGCTATCGTCCAAAGTCAGTTGTGCCATAAGCAGCTCCTATTTCTTGCGGTTTAAAATGTGATACCGCCCCTGTGGGCAAGTACCGTCCAAAAAAGTCCTGATAGTCCGATAAAATTTAAGTAGTCCGAAGAAAAATCCGCTGATCCGTGCCTGAAGATTAAAAAAAGAAACCTCAAAAGCGTTCAACTAAAAGGTGAAAAATTTTGAATATCCCTTTGTGAATACGCTCTTTTTTTGAGAAAAATAACACATTCAGCTTGACTTTCTTTAATTCATCATATATGAAATCCAATACTAAGTCAAGTCATGCACCCAGGTTGTGCAAACTTTTTTTCAGGTGTTTTTTGTAGCGTTAGGAGGGCTTTTTTATGCCGGATTTGGAAACTGTACGCAAGCGCGTCGGAGATAGAATTTTAGAAAAAGGACAGACCTTTCGGGAGATCTCTTTGCGGCTCGGCCGGAAGGAGGCGTATATCCAGCAATATGTCCGCTACGGCTTCCCGAAACGCCTCAAAGAGATGGATCGCAAGCGCTTGTGCCTCCTCTTGGATATGGATGAGAAAGATCTGATTGATGATGAGCTGGCTTCCGGACACGATGTGCCACAACCTGCAGTTGAGGGGAGAGAGGCGCGCAGTAGCGAACGGGAGTTCCTTACAATTAATATTTGTTCTTTGAAGTCGCATAGTGCCGACAGACCGATTATCGGCAGAATGGCGCTGGATTATCGGGAGTTTGCCCCGATGTTTGCCGGGTCGCCGTATAACCTGACGATCCTGCGTGTGGATACCGACAGTATGGAGCCGACGTTTACTTCCGGCTCGCTGGTGGTGTGTGATGAGGGCACGCGTGAGTATGAGGGCGACGGTGTTTATCTGATCAAAGAGGGGGAGATTGTGGAGCTGAAGCGTCTGCAATATCTGCACGAGGGGGTGTATCTGGTGAAGTCCGACAATCCGCGCTATCAGGAAGTGCGCTGCGCAGAGGGGGATATCA
>CAYPIZ010000145.1:0-2867 GCA_964410935.1 uncultured Acetobacter sp.
TTAACTTTTTCAATACATACATCGCACACAACTTAGGCTGATCAAAACCTGTTTGATATTTATTAGCCACTAACAATACCTGATAATTATCTTTATCAAACTTTTCAGGTGTGTAATCTTCGCTAAAACCATTCAAAGAGGCTTCTGTACAATAGGCTTCATTGTTGTCGGAAATGCCAAGCTGTTTCTCGGATATTTTGCCAGAAAAGGCAACTAATGGATGTACATCATCATAATTTTTGTCGGCAATATATTTTTGAAAGGCTTCAAAATATTTTACGGCTTCTGCTCGAGAACCGGTTATAACCATTGCCTTTGCCCAAGATTGTTCCGGTAAAACCACATTGCGGAAATGCTCAATAATGATTTCTATGCGTTGAGCAATATTTGTTTCATGAAGCATAGCAAAACGTGCGATTTGCTTTTTCGCTTTGTTGGATTGGAACTTTGGATCTTCTTCAATCTCTTTATTGATTTTATAAAAGGTCTGATACGGCGTAAAACTTTGTAATACGTCCAGAATAAAACCTTCTTGAATGGCCTGCTTCATAGAATATAGATGAAATGCTTCGTGTTCACCATTGGTATTAACCTTTCCAAACATTGCCAAAGTTGTTGATTTTGGCGTTGCGGTAAAAGCAAACATTGAAACGTTGTGTTGCTTGCCGTGTTTGGAAATCTCTCGAGTAATCATATCTTCGGTATCAAACTCACAAGGTTCCGCATTATCCGCTCCCAGTGTTTTGGAAACAGCCACCATATCTTTTCCTGATGTAGATGAATGAGCCTCATCAATAATAACGGCAAATCTCTTATCATCTGAGTTTTTGACAATATCGGCAATATACAAAAACTTTTGAATAGTGGTCGCAATAATCTTGGTATTTCCTTTAATGGCATTGCCCAAATCGAGGGAAGAGCATTTATCATCCATAACTTTAATCAAGCCGACCTTGTGTTCAATGCCCGAGACAGCTTTTTGAAGTTGACGATCCACCACAACCCGATCCGTTACGATGATAATGTTATCATAAATGATTTGGTTATCGCTATCGTGAAAAGAAGCTAAGCGATGTGCCAACCAAGCAATCGTATATGTCTTACCCGAACCGGCACTATGCTGAATTAAGTAATTCTGTGAGGTCTTGTTTTCCTTCACATCGGCCAATATCTTACGGATACAATCCAGCTGATGATAGCGTGGAAAGATAATATTTTCTTTTGTAATTTTCTTGTTGCCGTCTTTCTTTTCTATTCTTTCCACAAAAACGAACTTAGAAAGGATTTCCACCAAATTATCTTTTTGTAAAATATCTTCCCACACATAAGAAACAGCATAGCCGTTTGGATTGATAGGATTTCCTTTACCTGTGTTAATACCATCGCCGTTTCGTTTATTAAAAGGCAAAAAGAACGTTGATAGACCTGCGAGTTTTGTTGCCATATAGCATTCTTCAAGATCCATCGCAAAATTGACAACACATCCGGCTTTAAATAAAAACAGTCGTGCTTTGGGATCTCTATCTGTTCTATACTGTGAAATGGCATTTTCGTAATTTTGCCCGGACGCATTACATTTAAGTTCAAACGAAATAACGGCAAGACCATTGATAAAGATTACCAAATCCACACGTTCTTTATCTTTAGCATACACTTCTTCAGCCACGGAAAAGATATTCTTTTTGTAATTTTCGTTTTCTTTTTTATTAAAAGCGGTTGCCGGTTTTGTGTACATCAACGTGAGCTTCACATTAGAAACTTCTACGCCGCGTTTTAAGGTTTCGATGAGTGAGTTGTTTTTACTGGTGATTTGATTGTTAATAACGTTAATCAGCGTTTCTTCAACTTTTTCTTTGTAAATCTTTTGTAATTTAGCCATTTCATCAGGCTGTGTTTCTTTCAAAAAGCGAAACAGTAACTCTTTATCCATCGCAAAACAGCGGTCAAAATGAGCATCCGCCCGTTCAATATAGCCATTATTCTGAACCAAATAGTCAATAATAAAGCGTTGATATTGTTTCTCGTCTAAAACTTTACTCATCTTTTTTTCCTTTCTTGGAAGGAAGTTTTTTTTCAATCTTTTTGATAGAATCCAGGTAATCTCTTTCAACATCGCTTAATGTTTTAGCCTGGTATTTTTTGTATTCTAACGTGGCTTTCTCAACCGCTTTCTGATGTGATATTGTCCCAGCACCTTGTAAGAGTTCTTCACCGGTCGCAATTAAGATTTTATCCAAATGTTTCACCCAATCTATCATGGTCATAGGTTGATGACGTTCTGCTTGTCTTTCCGCAAAATCCAGATATCCGGATACCAGTTGCCCCATTGCTCTTAATTCTTTTTCATCTAAATAGTTTTTTGCCACTATTGTGTCTGATAAATGAGGAATCTTTCCTTTAAATGTTGTTAATCCCATAAATTCTTTTTCTGCGTCAGCACGGGTATATATAATTTCTGCTGCGGTTTGCTTGCTTATGGCGTAATGGATTTTGTTTTGTACTTTCTTAAAGAACTCAACGGATGTATATGTGTGAGGATCATAATCTATACTTGTGGCATAAATATCCAGCACTTGACGATAAAATACTTTTTCAGATGCTCTAATATCACGAATGCGTTCTATGAGTTCTGACCAATAACCGCCGCCTCCAAGATTTTTTAAACGGTCATCATCCATGGCAAAACCTTTAATCATATATTCTTTAAGGATTTGTGTTGCCCAAATACGAAACTGTGTACCACGTAAGGATTTAATTCTATATCCAACCGAAATAATTACATCCAAATTATAGTATTTAACATTGTATTCTTTACCATCTGCGGCAGTTGTTCGGAAAAACCGAACAACTGAATCTTCATCTAATTC
>CAYPIZ010000146.1:0-2841 GCA_964410935.1 uncultured Acetobacter sp.
TAAAGAGTTTTTTTCATTTTTTTTATTTTTTCTCCAATATTCCCTATCGTAG
This sequence comes from uncultured Acetobacter sp., assembly GCA_964410935.1. Taxonomy (GTDB): domain Bacteria; phylum Pseudomonadota; class Alphaproteobacteria; order RF32; family CAG-239; genus CAG-267. Next base: position 53 of record CAYPIZ010000146.1, read on the forward strand.
GCTTTTACAGACAAGTATTCATCGGTTTTACACCGAAAAAATCAACTTATTGACAATCTTAAAAAAATATGCTACGGAGCAGGTCTGATATTAATTATTGTTTCATCTAAATATTAATTTTATGAAATTATTTGAACCTTGGTGGCGTCCGCTCTCGCTTTCTGCAGATGCTCGTAAAAACCTGAGGAACAAGGCTATTCTTGTGGGAAGTATCGTTTTTGACATCTTTTTGATTCTTTTGCTTGTAGATGTTATTTTCGCTCTTTCTTTCTTACTCCTAGCTCTGTTGGTTTGCTTTGTATTAACGCTGACCGTCCCTCTTTACACAATGCAAAGTTCCTCTGCTAATGATATGACTGTTCGTATTTGTCGTGGATGGAACTACTATACTATTTGTGTTTCTCTTAACGGAGAAAAAAGCCTCTATTATGCTCTTTCTTATTACCGTGTTTCGTTTAATAAAAAAGATCATATTGAAGAAAACATCGTGTTTCAATCTACAACAACAGGAACATGGAAACTTTTAGGAGATTCCGCATTGACACCTGTCGTTCTGGGATGCGAGCAAATAAAAGATGATGTTGGAATTTTTTTATCGTCTCCTCACATTCTGCAAGAAGGTAAATTTGTTTATAACATTTTGGACAGAAAGGGAATATCCTCACTTAAAGCCGATCGAATGATTTGCAAAGATATTGAAATTTCTCCAAACGATGTTAACAAACGTTCTCCCTTAACAGAACATGAAACAGAAAAAAGTGTGAAAAAACCTGATTTTCTGTTCTTAACACAAGATGGAGAAGAATATCACCTTTACGGTTGGTATAAAGCACAAATTCCATCTCGTTTTTATTGCAAAGAGCTCCAGCCTGATGCCGTTTATTATTCATACCACAGAAAGAATCATTTTAACAAAATTCGTAAATTTACATTTTTCTTAAAACGTAAACTTAACGGTGGGTATGAAAAAAGAGCACTTCTCTGTGTGCAATAAAAAAAGCCCTTCAACATGTAATTGAGGGGCTTTTTTTGTTTTTCAGTAGATTATTTTAAACTGTTAATTTTGTTTTGTAGTTCATTACCGGAAACGGCTTCTCCATTAACGATAACCATAGGAACTCCATTGATTTCCAAAACTTGAGAAAGGGCATCAATATCTTGTACACCACGACGGATCTCTTTTTCTTCTATCATTTTCTTGATTTCATCAACATTTAACCCTTCATCGGTCAAAATTTGATTAATCGTTTCTTCATTGAGTTCCGGAAGCCCCATAATACCTTCATATACTGCTAAAAACTTGCCTTTTTTAGCAGCAGCAACCGCAACTTTTGCAGCATACGGCGAATGATCACTTAAAAAGTACAGCGGATTAAACACAAACTTAACATCCGGATTGTTTTTAACAACCTGAGCCAAAACAGGAGCTAAAGCCTTGCAATGCCCACAGGCAAAATCAAAAAACTCCGCCACAACGATTTTAGCATCATCCGGACCAACGGACGGAGCAACCGTGTTAACGGTGATTTTATCCCAATTTTCCTGGAAGAGTTTGTTCTGCGAATTTTCCTCTTCATTTTCAACTTTTTCTTCTTGAGTTGATGTTAAATTTTTCGTAGCATTTTTAAATGCTTCACTTTTTACAACCAAACCGGCAATTTCTTCACTATGTTCCTGTACATAATCTTGCACAGTAGCTGAGGTCTTTTCTGCAACAGCGGCTTGTTTCTTCGGACAATGCGCATCTAAATATATCACCCCTGCTGCACCTAAGCCACCTAAAAGGATAACAGCAACAGCCTTAAATAAAGTTTTCATCATACACTCCTAACTAAATAATTTTACCGTGTTTCATTTTAATCACATTTTTTGTTTCTGCAACTTTTTTTTAATTTTAGGATCAAAAAAAAGAGAGGCCGAGGCCCCTCTTCCGTATTGTAATCTTTCGAATAAATTATTTAACCCGATCGATTGCAGCTTGGATGCCATTTTGATCAACAGCCTGCAACGGTTCACCATTGATGATCAATGTAGGAACGCCACGGATACCGATTTTCTGAGACAATTCAGCTACTTTTGAAAGTGTCTTGCTAATTTCATCACTTTCGCTGGCTTTTTTGATCTTTTCAGCATCAAGACCTGCTGCTTTAACTTTTTCAGCAACAACTTCCGGTGTTACTTGCCCATTGTATGTTAACAAAGCTTCATAAACTTCAATGAACTTACCTTCTTTTCCTGCAGCCAAAGCAGCCTTAGCTGTCGGCATAGAGCCCAAGAAAGTAACCGGCTTAAATACGAATTTAACATCTGGATTTGCTTTGATAACTTTCATCATTTCAGGTGCTAAACGTTTGCAATAACCACAATTGAAATCAAAGAACTCAACAATGGTTACTTTTGCATCTTTAGGACCAACAAACGGTGTATCTTCAGCATTATTTAATTCTTTCAGGTTTGCCTTATAAGCTTCAGCTACGCGCTTTTGAGCTTCAATCTGTTCTTTCTGTTCTGCAGCAACCAGAGCTTCACGAACAGCTTCAGGCTTTTCTGACAAATAGGTTTCAATAGCTTTGTTGACATCTTTCTGATCAACTGAGCCCTTACCACCGCAAACGATAGAGCACAAAGCGACAGCAATGATAACACTAGCTATAACAGATGTTAAAATCGTAATGATATTATCTTTCTGCATTATTTTCATCCTTTAAAAAATTGTTATATAACTCCTAGAGAGTACTTTTAGAAAAAAATAAATTCAAGCGCAAAATAAAAAGTTGTTGACAAAGTGT
>CAYPIZ010000147.1:0-1516 GCA_964410935.1 uncultured Acetobacter sp.
TAGTTGCAAGTTTACCAACCACAAGTGAAAATAAAGATATTATTGCCGATTACTCCACATCCCCTTGGGTGGCAGTTAAAAGCACCAAGCGGACGCCAAAGAATCAAAAAATACTGGAAGATTTTGAAGATGCGCCTTCTCTACCGTTGACGGATAATTTTATACAAAACTCCGAACAAAATGAGGCTCTCTCTTATAAAGTTGCCAAGAAGATAAAACAAAGTATCATTTTTCCGATCCCGAATGAGATTTTAAGCGATGAAGATTTAACCCCGACTTTTGCACCTAAACAGGGTGTTCAAAAACAATCTTCATCTCAAAAAACAAAGCAAATACCTTCCGCCAAAGAAGATGATTTTCACATCATAAAGAAGCAAGAGCCTTCCACACAAGAAGAAACCAAAGATGCAAATGACGGTATTTTGAACAGTTTAACTTCTTGGCTCACCAGCTCAAAAGAAACAAAAACGTCTGAAGACAATCGTTCAGCACAGACGACGCCGCCTGCATACACAAGCCAACGAACGACCACACAAACATCAAACGGCACAACATTTTCAACAAAGAAGGAAAATCGTTCTGATTTTGCCGCTTTCTATAAAGATTTGCAGGAAGTTTCTCAAGAATACAAAGGAAAGCCGATTACCCCAAAAGAATTAACGCTTTTCTTCCAGCCGGACAGAGCAGAAATTTCCGGACAGACACTTAGATGGCTCAAAGCTTTTGCCGAACAGACAAAAACAGGTCAATATTATTTACAAATACGTCTTAGTGCATCAACCCCTTCGGATTTGCAAAAAAGACGGCTAAATCTTTTATACACTATTTTTATGAACAACGGCGTTAACCCCGATAGTGTTGACACAGTTTTTTCTCTAACCGAGCAAAATTCTTTTATTATAAGGACGTTAGCTGTTAAATAGCGACAGTATGCATTCGTTCTTCAAAGAAAAATGCACAAAACGTTTTATAAATAAAGTGTTACGCTTGATTATTTGAAAATTAGCCTTTAATGTAAAGTGAGAATGAAATTTAGAGATGGATCCAATTATGAAAAAAATTTTATTATCATCGTTTTGTTTTGTATGTCTGTACGGCTTATCTGCTTGTAGTACAGCAGATGATAGTGCAGAATTTTACACTATTGATCAAGACATTTCCGCAACAGATACTTTATCCAGCGGCAAATGCGCAGCGGGCGACAGCTGCAATGACACTGCGCTGATTAATTACACTCGCACAGAGGCAGACTACAGAGCGTATGGAGAAAGAACAAAGCGAGACCATCTTTACACACAAGCCGCAGCCGGAAATAATTTAACTGCGACAATTCCTCCGGCTATTGAGGAAGACGTTGTAACAGATGACGTGCAGACTTATGCAGAAGCTTCGCAGGCTTATACTTCCGAGCCGGAAACCTCAGTTGATGACGCATTTAAAGATACAAGTGCAAGCAATTTTACACCATCTCAAGCAAATTATGAAGCACCTGTTCAACCTGATGATAAAGTAAAAT
>CAYPIZ010000147.1:1616-2840 GCA_964410935.1 uncultured Acetobacter sp.
ACACCATCTCAAGCAAATTATGAAGCACCTGTTCAACCTGATGATAAAGTAAAATTAAGCAGTCGCACTTATGAAGTGGTTTGCGATGAAGAATGCGACGACTTCGTTATGGCTGATGATGAAAGAGGATATAATTACGGTCCGAAGAGTGATGAAGATGAAAATAAGCTGACGGAATTCACTGAAGAATCCTTTGATATAGCGGACTACGTCAAAGAAAACGGAGACGAAGATATCAATTTTGTTGAAGTTGGTGATGGGAACACGGTTATTGCGGAACAAGTTATTGAAGAAACCAAAATTACAGATGAGACTGTTCTCACTTGGGAGGCTAACGAAGGTAACAACTTGAGAGAACTACTCACAAAGTGGAGTGCGATGGCCGGATGGAAACTCTTATGGAATACAAATCGTAACTACGTTCTTAACGCCAGTGTTATGTTCAAAGGAAAGTTTGCTGATGTAAGTTCTGCGCTTATTCGTGCTTTTGCCCGTGCAAGACCAGCGCCAATTGCCACTTTCTATAAAGGAAATCGTGTAATAGTTGTTGAAACAATGGAGAATGAGAATGCCTACTAATAAAAAATATCTATGTGGATTTGTGTATTGCTTACTATTAGGCGTTGCTTCATGCTCCCTTCCAACGGATGAGGATGCCGCAATTGAGCGTGACGTTGACGCTACTATTCAATATAAAGAAGATGCTAAAGCGCCTCAAACTCCGGCTGATACGGATGTTATCCGTATAAAAGATGACATTTGGCTTGGAGACACCAGTGAAATAGAATATGAGGGGGATAAGCCTTTACCAAATTATCTGGAAACTTCAGATGGTATTACGCTGGTGAGCAACCGTCCGATTACGTTATACGAAATAGGAAATATGATTGCTAAAATTAGCGGCATTAAGATGCGCTTTGCCCCACAATTAGAGAGTGCTGCAAAAGCTGCCGCAGATAAGAATGCACCGAACATTCGAAAAGTTGGCACAAAATGGTCTGACACGTCACGCATGCTTGTGTCTTACAAGGGTTCTTTAAGTGGTCTGTTAGATGAGGTTTGTTCATATTTTGGTGTTTGGTGGAAGTATGAGAACGGTGAAATTTACATCTATAAGTACACAACCAAAACTTTTACCTTGTATACATTACCAACCAATCCATCTATGACATCGAGTGTAAGTAGCTCTTCCGGTGGTGGCAGCATTTCCAGCGGTGTTTCAAA
>CAYPIZ010000148.1:0-2813 GCA_964410935.1 uncultured Acetobacter sp.
ACCTGCTTCTTCGTTGGGATACTGTTTGTATCTGATTATCTGGAGTAGAACTCGATAACCAAATTCGGTTCCATCTGAGCGGCGTAAGGAACGTCGTCAAACTTCGGAACGAAAGTATATTTTGCACTCAACTTAGAGGCATCAACTTCCAAGTATGCAGGGAAGTCACGGCCTTGTGATTGAATGGCGGATAAAACAACAGCCAAAGTTTTTGATTTCTCGCGAACTTCGATAACGTCTCCGTTCTTAACGGTGTAAGAAGGAATGTTTACCTTTTTGCCGTTTACGGTTACGTGACCGTGGTTTACAAATTGACGAGCAGCAAATACCGTCGGAGCAAACTTAGCTTTGTAGACCAAGTTATCCAAACGGGATTCCAACAAACCGATCAGGTTTTCAGCGGCATCACCACGACGACGGATAGCTTCTTCATAATATTTGTAGAATTGCTTTTCAGAGATGTTTCCGTAGTAAACTTTCAATCTCTGTTTTGCATATAATTGCTCACCATAGTCCGTGGTCTTTTTTCTTCTTTGACCATGTTGACCAGGGGCATAATTTCTCTTAACGATCGGGCTATTGGCATCACCCCAGAGGTTCTGACCATAGCGGCGGCTGTTCTTTTTCTTAGCATTAACAATACTTTTCATTTAAAAAAATCCTTTTTTTGGTTTAATTTACTTATTGTCCCGATAGTTTTGTCGTTGAGGCAATATGCCTGCGCAAACGGGACGTTACAGCGCTAAAACTGCCGTCCTCTTTCTCGGAAGTGAGGATAACATACTGCATTAAATTTATTTTGCAAGAAGAAATTGCAAGGTTAGTAAAAGTTTTTGGTGAGCTTGCTGAAGAGCGGTTGGTTGACGTCATTCAACTTGCTGTTTTGCAATTTTATCTGGCGGTTCATACGGGCGGCAAGCTCCATATTATGCGTGGCAATCAAGGCACTTAAACCGGTTTCCGCAATCACCGAAAGCAGCAGGGCAAAAACTTCTTCCGAGGTGTTCGGGTCCAGATTGCCTGTCGGCTCATCCGCAAGCAGCAATTTAGGCGAATTGGCCAGCGCGCGGGCAATGGCAACACGCTGCTGTTCCCCACCGGAAAGCTCCGCCGGACGGTGTTTCACCCGGTGCGAGAGTTTCAATTTATCCAGCAGAAAAGCGGCACGCTCCTCGGCCTCGTGCGGATCTTTTTTCGCAATCAGCATCGGCAACATCACGTTTTCCAGCGCAGAAAAATCCCCCAGAAGATTGTGGTATTGGTACACAAAACCGATATAATCCCGACGCAGAACGGTGCGGACTTCATCAGACGCCTTGCTGACGTTTTCCCCGTTGATCAAAATTTGCCCGGAAGTCGGTTTGTCCAGCAGGCCGGCAATTTGCAACAGCGTGGATTTACCGGAACCGGATTGCCCGACCAGAGCCGCAGCCTCACCGGATTTTAAAGTCAGATTGACTTCCGACAAGACTTCCAAGGCCTGTTTGCCTTGACGATACACTTTGGAAATGTTGTTGAGCTCCAAGAGATTAACCGAATCATTCATAACGTAAAGCCTCCACAGGGTCCATCTTTGCGGCGCGATAAGCCGGGTATAAAGTTGCTAAAAAGGAGAGCAAAAGCGAAATGCCGGCAACCGTCAGCACAACGGAAAGCTCCACCTTGGCGGGAAGTTGCGAGAGAAAATAAATCTCCGCAGCAAATAAATCTCTGCCGGCAATGGCTTGCAAAAACTGGCGAATGTTCTCGATATTATCGCAGAACAGTAGGCCGAGCGCAACCCCAAGAGCCGTCCCCACCATGCCGATAAAAGCACCGTCCAGGAAGAATATCCGCATGATCATGCCTTTGGTCGCCCCCATGGTCCGCAAGACGGCAATGTCACGCCCCTTGTCCTTGACCAGCATAATCAACCCGGTGATGATGTTGAACGCTGCCACCAAAATAATCAGCGTCAAGACGATAAACATCACGTTGCGCTCCACATCCACGGCATTGAAAAAGGCAGAGTTGGTTTGGCGGTAGTCGTACACATACGCCTTGTTGCCGGAGCTTTCAATCGCCGTTCTGATCAGCATGCGGGAGGTATCTATATCCGCATCATCACGCAAGGTAACGTCAATCCCGGTGACCCCGTTGCCGAGTGAGAAAAACTTTTGTGCCGCAGCCAGGGGCATAAACACGAAATTGGCATCATATTCATACATCCCCAGATTGAACGTGCCGACGACAAGGTAGCTCTTCATCCGCGGGACTGTGCCGAACATGGTGATCTTCCCGTTGGGGGAGAGGAGGGTAACTTCATCCCCTTCGCTGACACCGAGCTTATTCGCCAAGCGGTAGCCCAAAACCACCACGTCGTCTTTGAAATAATTTAAGTCAAAATCTTTGAAACCGTTTCTTAGTACCTGTTTTTTCGTAATATCATTAGCATTGATGCCGCGCACCATCACGCCCTCCGCCGTGTTACCTGCTGTGACGAGGAGCTGTTTCTCAATCAGCGGAATGGCAATATCCACACCGGAAACTTTGCTTTCCAGCAGCTTGACGGCCTCTTGATAATTATCAAACGGGGTGTTGCGGATGGCGGCAATGCTGATATGCCCGTTGATGCCCAAAATGCGGTTGAGCAATTCCGCCTTAAAGCCGTTCATCACCGAGGTGACGATGATCAAAGTGGCAACCCCGAGGGCAATGCCCACAAAGGCAAAAGACGTGATGACGGAAATAAACCCTTCTTTCCGCTTGGCGCGGAGATAACGTCCTGCCGTTAAACGTTCAAATTTTGAAAACATGGTGTACTCCTAAAATAT
>CAYPIZ010000149.1:0-2796 GCA_964410935.1 uncultured Acetobacter sp.
AAACGATATAGACAAGATATTATCAATATATAAAATAAGTTTAATTTTATATATAGTATTAGTAGAATTGTTATAAGTTTTCTTAGTGTTCATAAAACCATATTTCAAGTTAAAACAAAAAAATATTCTAAATATTCTTATTTTTTTTGTTTTAAAACCTTTAAATACTAAATAATTATATTATATCCTAGGCAGATTTAATAAAATTGTAGTCCAATTGTCTATATGAACTGCAGTTGAGTAAAAGTATAGGAAAAAAAGAATGCCTAAGATTTCAATAATTATACCGATTTACAATGCTGGGAAGTATCTTCAGACTTGTCTGGATAGCGTTTTAATGCAAACTTTTGGTGATTTTGAGGTTATTTGTGTTAATGACGGTTCGCAGGATAATTGTGCTGAGATTTTAAGTGAGTACGTGGCAAAAGATAAGAGAATCAAAGTTATTACACAAGAAAATCAAGGTGTTTCCGCTGCTCGCAATCAGGCTCTTAGACGTGCAAACGGAAAATATATTACCTTTTTAGATGCCGATGATATGATGGCTCCGCATTTTTTGGATAGAATGTTTGCCGGCCTGGAACAAAATCCTGAGGCTGATTTTGCTTGGTGTTCATTTGTTAAAGGGGAGCGTGAGCCGATTTTTAACGGTATCTCAAAAACGCCTGAAATTTATATCGATCCGTTTGCACATTATTTTTTGCACCAAAAACCTAAAATTGAATCTTCCGTTTGGGCAAAGATGTTTAGAAAAGAAATTCTGGAGAATCTGGAATTCCCAATAGATCAATCATATGGTGAAGATTTAGTTGTATTATACCAAACGCTTTATCAGGCAAGGCAGGCGATTTTTATTCCGGAAAATTTGTTTTTCTACCGTATCCATCCGGAAAGTGCTATGCGATCCCCTTTGACGAACCGCCGTATGAATTCTGAGATGGCTGCCACAGAGAAACTAGAGCGGCTTTTTAGAGATAAACCAATGGATAAAAATGTTCGCAAAGCTTTTGAAACCTTTATTGCCAGACGCTTTTTTAATACGGTTTTCAAACTTCCTAAAGCAGAAGATAAGCTACATTATAAAGAGTGGCGCAGAAGATATCTCCCCGTTTTGATTAATTTGGAACAGAAAGGGAACTTTAAGCCGTATCATCTTGTCCTTAAAAAACGGCTTCAGTATTTATGGTACAAACGAAGTGAAACTGTGAAAAATAGCGATAATATTTCTACAATCTCAATAAAGTTTTATGATAGTGAAAGGAAAATGGATGTCTAAATACTTAATTACCGGCGGAGCAGGATTTATTGGTTCACATCTAACGGATAGACTTTTATCTGAAAATAATGAAATTTGGGTATTAGATAATCTCTCATTAGGGGAAGAACGTAATATTTCGCACCATTTTTGCAATGAACGTTTTCATTTTATCAAAGGGGATATCTTGGATGATATTCTTTTGGAAAAAGTGTTTGAGGAAACACCGTTTGATATGGTGTTTCATTTGGCGGCAAATTCTGATATTTCCCGCTCTCATGATGACCCGACAATAGATTTGAAAATGACATACATGACAACATTTGCAATTTTAAATAAAATGCGCCAGCATAATGTGAAAAAAATTATGTTTGCCTCAACTTCCGCAATTTACGGTGATACAAAAGGAGCTGAGGTAATGGAGAATTATGGCCCGCTCTTTCCGACTTCTCATTATGGGGCTTGTAAATTGGCCAGCGAGGCAATTATTTCAAGTTTTTGTGAAAATTATGGAATACAGGCATTTATCACACGTTTTCCCAATGTTTGCGGGGAGAGAACAACACACGGTATTTTACATGATTTTGTGAAAAAGTTGAAGAAAAATCCCGAGAAGCTGGAAGTCTTGGGCAATGGTAAGCAAGCTAAACCTTATCTATATGTTAAAGATCTGGTGGATGCGATTTTATTTGTGATAAAGAATTCCAAAGATCAAATTAATTTTTTCAACTTAGGTGTGGAAGGGAATACCTCTGTCTCCAAAATTGCAAAAATGGTCATATCCTCTATGAATTTAACGGCAAAAATTTGCTACACGGGAGGAGATCGTGGTTGGATTGGGGATGTTCCGCAATTCCGCTATAATTTGGATAAAATCCATAAATTGGGGTGGAGGGCATCGTTGAGTTCGGATGAAGCTGTTCAAAAGGCCATAACTTATATTTTGGAGAATGATTTATGCAACTTGTAATTTTAGCCGGCGGTAAGGGAACCAGACTTGGTTTAACCGATATTCCCAAACCAATGTGTCCGATTGACGGTAAACCGCTTTTGGAACGTCAAATAGAATTTGCGCTATCTTATGGAATTGATGAAATTTTTTTATTAGAAGGGCATTTATCACAAGTTATTCAAGATTATTTTGGTGATGGCTCACAATATGGTATTAAAATCCATCATATTGTAGAAAAAAAGCCGCTAGGAACGGCCGGTGGCCTGCGTTTAATCAGAGATAAACTCAAAAATCGCTTCTTAGTATTTTATGGGGATGTTGTAATGAATTTTGATTTATCGGCATTTATTAAATATGATTCCCAATTTAACAGCATGGGGACATTGATTGTCCATCCGAATAATCATCCCTATGACAGCGATTTACTCAAAACGGATGAAAGAAACAATATTATATGCATTCAGCCCAAACCTCATCCGGAAAATTTAATTTTCAATAATTTAGTCAATGCTGCCGTATATATTTTGTCTCCGGAGATTATCAACTATATTGATGCTGATGAGCCTCAGGATTTTGGAAAGGATATTTT
>CAYPIZ010000150.1:0-2778 GCA_964410935.1 uncultured Acetobacter sp.
CGCCCCGAACAACAGTACCCCGAAAACCAGACTTAAAAAACGCTTGCGCATGGGCTGAAATCTCCTTTACGGTTAGGCCTTGGCGGGCGGTGTGCCGATATAGAAACGGGCGCCGTGATTGCCTTGCAGACCGGAAGGGAAGCGCCGTTTGAAGACGTCGTTCAGTTGTTCCAGCGTCAGGGCTTTGACGGCGGCAAGCTCTTTCTCGCCATAGTCCGTGCTGAGGTGACTGCGATGACGCTCCTGAATAAGCTGGGAAATACATTTCAAACTGTCAAAGTCCAGAATGTATTTGTCTATGTAGGCTTTTTTATGGCGTTCAAACCACTCTGCCGGGATGCCCTTTTGATAGAGGTCATTGTAGGTCTTCACCATCAGCGGAATCAGTTTATCCGGATGTTGGGAGGAAGTCCTGATGATGCATCTTGAGGAAGCGTTGTTGAACCTTAAGACATAATGTACCCCATAAGTGAGGGCGTTCTGTTCTCGTAAGATATCTTGCAAGATCCCGCGAAAATGTGCCAAAATATTACAAATCAACCTAAAAGCCGGGAAATCCGGATCAGTGCGTTCTACAGCCGGGAAAACACAGCTGATGAAAGTTTGTGCACCGCAAGGCAGAGCCAGCTCCGTATGCGGGGCGTTCCATTCCGGTTGCGGCACGGGGAGATCCGCACTATCGGAAGTCGGCTTGAGGTTGGCAAACAGGCCGTCCAGCAGGGCAGAGGCTTCCGCAGGGGTGAGGTCGCCGGCAAGGCCGATATTCAACACATCTTTGGCAAAGCATTGCTCCATATGTTTGGTGAGGTCTTTGGCCGTCAGTTTAGCAATAAGTTCAGCTGCTTGGCGGTGTGGAGTAGCATACGGGTGATCGCCGAAAAGGTCTTTCCGTTGTAATGTAAACATCATGGCATCCGGATCTTCCTGACATTTCTTCCACATGGTTTCCAGCTTGTTTTTAGACAAGGAGAGCTCATCTTTGGTGAAAACAGGGTGATAAAAGGCCTCTTGAAACAGAGAAATCAACGTTGCGGTGCTTTCTTTCACAAAGGTGAAATCTGCCTCGACGGTATCGGCCATGTGATAAAAGGAACATCTGATGCCGTTGTCGTTGAGGAGGTTTTGCAAGGTCTCTTTGTCATACTTCTTGGATGCGGTGAACAGCATGGCGGCCAGCAAGGAAGCTACACCGGGTTTCTTTTCATAAGCTGAGCCGGCTTTATCAAAGGAAAAATGCAGGTTAATCATCGGGGCAGAGTGATCTTCCCAGAAGTAGGCAGAAACAGACTTATCCGAAGAAAAGATCTCAACGGTTTTATCCTTAAAAGGACGATTTTTGAAAAAGGGATGCGCCAGAATGCGTCGCGGATTGTAGACCGTGCGGCGGTGGTGGAAAAATACCCCTAAAGCCATGATGAGGAGGACGATCAAAGCCAAAATAGAATAACTTAGTATTGTCATGCGCATTTCTCCAATAAACCGTTGATTTTTGCCGGTGCGTTGCAGACTTTTTGCCAAACGGCACGCAGATCTGCCACGGTGACGGTGTTTAATAAGCTCTCATAATTTTGGATTTCATCTAAAGTGAAGCCGTTGTAATACTGCTCTAACACCCAAATTGCAAGGTTAGCCAAATCATCTTCGCGGTAGATACCGGTATAACGGACATCCCGTTTGGCTTGCTCCAGATGTTGCTCGGTGAGGGCTTTGAGCGCCTTTTCCATAGCGGTGGTGAAAATCTGAACAAGTTCTTCCAACGGGTGCGGTGTCACCAGGTTACCGGTAAATTCCAGCGTGCCAAGACCAGAACAATAGTATGGATATAGCGTTAACGTTGAAAAGATTTTCTGCTTGCGGATGAGATCCTCTTTCAAAGGGTTGGTTTCTTTGAGGCAATATTTTTGAAGGAGCAACAGTGCCAGCTGCTCTTGTTTGGAGAGGAAGCCCTGATCCAGACGATAATACCGGTAAAAAGCGGAGTTCTGCACATCCTTACGCCGGAGCACCAGATTGGTTTCTTCCACCAACGGGGGGAGATCTTTGGGCAAGACCGGCAGAGGAGAGGTGTTTTCCAGCTTGCCGTAATATTTTTCCGCCAGCGTTTGGGCCTCTGCCACCGTGATGTCACCGGAGAGCAGAAGAATCGCATTTTGCGGTTGATACCAGCGGTGATAAAAAGTTCTTAAATCTTCTTTTGTGAGGGCGAGAATGTCTTGCTCCGAACCAATGACGGAGTGATCCGCACGCGTGCCTTCCCACAACATAGGGTACAACCTTTCTTCCTTAAAGAAATCTGTCGGTGAGGAATCTACAACTTCCTTACGCTCCTGATAGACGATTTTATGCTCACGCGTAAAGTCCTCGGTGTTCATGCAGGCATTGTGCATACGCTCGACTTCCATGGCCATGGCCAGCTCCAACTTGGAAATATCCATGAGCCCGTGGTAAAGAGTGTGATCCATAGAGGTGTAGGCATTGCCGTAAATACCGTTGTCGGACTGCTCACGCTGAAATTCTTTGACATGCTTTGAGGCACGAAACATCATGTGTTCCGTCAAATGAGCCAGACCACTCTTCCCCCGAGGCTCGTTAAATGACCCGACATGGTAGGCAACGGCATGAAAAACTAACGGTACGCGATGATTTTCCAACACAATCACCTGCATACCGTTTTTTAGGGTAAAAGAAGATAGTTGCATAAAAGTCTCCTCAAAAAAAAGTTACTAGTCTGCCGGGGGAACGACGAGGACACGCTGGGTGTCATCAATCTTTCTGGTC
>CAYPIZ010000151.1:0-2771 GCA_964410935.1 uncultured Acetobacter sp.
CAATCCGACGGTTGCACGAATTATCGGACAATTTAGAAAGGTTGTGAATGCTATTATTCGACAATATGGAAGTATTGATGAAATACATATTGAATTAGCAACAGATGTGGCCAATTCAAAAGAAAAAATAGCACGGATACTCAATAAACAAAAACAGTATGCTGAACAAAAAAATGCCGCAGTTAAACGTTGTCTGGAATACGGAATTGATCCTAATCAGGGAGATAATTTATTGCGTTTTCGGTTAGCTGAAGAACAAGATTGGAAGTGTATATATTCAGGACAAGCCATTAGCCCTACCACTCCGGATAACACTCCGGTTGGCGAGTTAAGTATCTATGATTGTGACATAGACCATATTATCCCGATAAGCCGTTCTTTTGATGATAGTATGAATAATAAAGTATTGTGTTCACGCAAGGAAAATAGTCAGAAAAGCAATAAACTGCCTATGGAGTATTTTCGCCGATCACCTCTTAAAAGCGAGGAGGATTTACAAAAGTTTATTATCAGCGTTCGTCAAAACAACCGCATTATGGCGGCTAAAAAAGGGCGATTGCTACGCGAAACCTATACTGAAGAGGATATGAAAAAATTTATTTCGCGAGATTTGAATAATACACGATATGCCAGTAGGCATATTGCCGAATGGTTGCGCAAGTATTTTGATTTTTCATCTTCTAAATGCTCATATATTCCTGATGTGAATAGAGTGCGTGTCTTGGGTGGTGGAATTACAGCCAAATTGCGTCATTTCTGGGGTTTGGATAAGGATAGAGACGCCAGTGACAAGCACCATGCACAAGATGCTATTGTGATCGCTTGTGCTTCCTTTGGGCATATTTATTATATTTGTAATGTTCTTAAAAATCTGGAGGAACAAGGGAAAACAAGAACAAGAAGCATTATTCCAATGCCTTGGGGCAATTTTAGAAATGACGTTTTGATGCAACTTGATAATATTTTTGTATCAAAAATGATTCGGTGTTCTGCAACCGGACAGCTACATAAACAGCCGAACAAAGCAAATAAAGGAGGTTCTCTAATCACGAGAGAGAGGACAAATGAAGAATTTTACGCATCCTTAGATTCTATGTTTCGTTATGATATATATAAGCGAAACGGACAGTATTATTGCGTACCGATATATGCGATAGATTTGGCAGGAACGTCCCAAAATCCCAAACCTTTTGAGCATAAGGTTCGGCCAATTCAAAAAAATTGTCCGGCAATTGCCGATGAAAAAGATTTTGTTTTCAGTTTGTATCCCGATTGCTATATTGAAGTTACAAATGATAAGAATGAAACTTTCTGTGGCTATATTTCCCAATATGTTGCCCAAAGTGGACAATTCTATTTGGATAGCCCAAATGGTGATTATATATACGAAATCAACACTTCAACTTTTGAAATTGGTGATTTTGTGAAAGTGAATAATAAAGTTTATCAGCTTACGGAATATGATCAAGAAAAAGGACTTTTACAAGCGGTAGCCTTTGATGGTGAAATTCTGGAAATTAAGGCTCAAATTAAGGGCGATGATAAAGATGATGATACAGATAAAGAAAAGAGCAAGGGTAAAGAAAAGTATAAAACCGATGTACAATATATTAAGGTGGATAAAGAAAAGAAAGTTAATATTTCAACTTTCAAGGATTTGAAAAAATATCAGGTTGGTATTTTGGGTGATAAATCTTTGGTGAAAAAAGAAAGTCTGCGATTTACCAATCAGGTTAAATCCAATGCTCAAAGGCATAAAGAAAAAATGGCTAAGCGGCAGCAGAAGGAATAAAATATGGGGTGGAGGATTTTGCAAATTACTAAACCTTGTCGGCTGTCCATTAAAAACAGTCAGCTCGTTTATGAAACGGAAGATTATGAAAAATTAACACTTCCACTAGAGGATATATCTGTACTTATTTTAGAAAATCGGCAGATTTTACTTAATTCATCTCTTATGTCTGCCTTATCGGATAATAACATTGTTTTGATTTCGTGTGACGCAACGCATACCCCATCAGGAGTTTTCTTCCCGTTCCATAATCATTCGCGATATTCCGAAATGGCATGGCAACAGGTAGACATAAGCGAACCGCTGAAAAAACGTCTGTGGCAGGAAATTGTGAAAGCTAAAATTGCTAATCAGGCAATATGTTTAGAGTTTTTTAATTGTCCTAATGCTGACAAATTAAAAGAAATTGTCAAACAGGTACAATCCGGAGATGCTAAAAACGCCGAAGCATTTGCTGCTAATATTTATTGGAAAAGTTTATTCACTGATTTCAACCGTAATAAAGAAGATGATATTAGAAATGCAGCGCTCAATTATGGTTATGCTATCGTCCGAGGATGTATGGCACGTTTTGTTGTCGGCGCAGGCCTGCTCCCATGTTTTGGAGTTCATCATGCCAATAAGCTCAATCAATTTAATTTGGTGGATGATTTAATGGAGCCTTTTCGTCCTTTTGTTGATTATGAGGTCGCTGCCCTTGATTTATCTGCGACGATGGAATTGACTACCGACATAAAGCACAAATTGGTTAATGTTTTAACAAAAAATTGTATTTTTAAAAAAGAAGAACTCAGTTTACTGAAATGTTGCGAGCTAACGGCGATAAGCTTGGCGAAGGCAATGAAAAATAATAATGTTAAAGAATTAGAGTTGCCGATATTAAAAAAAATTCCGCTTTTTGAATGAGGCTGTGGATAAATGGCGATCGGAGGCGAGAGATTTATGAGAATGATGGTGTTTTTTGACCTACCGACACTAA
>CAYPIZ010000152.1:0-2765 GCA_964410935.1 uncultured Acetobacter sp.
GGTAACATTCGTTTTTTTGCTAAAAAAGCGTGAAATGGTGTTTATTTTTTAAAATGTTTCGTTATATTAGAGGGGAATGGAATTTTTTTAAGGGTGGTTGATGATTTTTGGTGTGTCAAAAGCCGTGGTGGCCAGTGTGATTTTGGTGTTGAGCTACGGGGTGCTGTTTTCCGAAAAGTTAAATCGCGCCGTGACCGTGATGTTGGGGGCGGCGGCAATGATCCTCTTGGGAGTGTTGACCTACATGCAGGCCATTGCCGGGGTGGATTTTAACACGATTGCTTTGCTCATCGGGATGATGATTATGGTGGGCGTGATGGAAAAGTCCGGTGCGTTCCAGTTTGCGGCGGTGTTTGCAGCCAAGCTCGTTAAAGCGGATCCACGGGGAATCCTTGCCGTGTTGGGGATTGTGACGGCGGTGCTTTCCGCTTTTCTGGATAACGTGACCACCGTTTTGTTGATTGTGCCGGTGACGATAGAAATCACCCGTAAGTTGAAGATTAAGCCGTATCCCTTTCTTTTAATGGAAATTTTTTCTTCTAATATCGGTGGAACGGCCACGCTGATCGGGGATCCGCCGAATATCCTGATCGGGGGGGCAATCGGGCTGTCGTTTATGGATTTTTTGAAAGAATTAACCTTGCTGGTGGTGCTGGATATGGCGCTGCTGATCCTCGCATTTGATTTTGTTTACGGGCGGAAAATGCAGGCGACACCGACGGCTCGCAAAGAGGTGATGAGCATTAACGAGGGCGACTGTATCACCGATAAAGCGTTGCTGTGGAAGTCGCTGACGGTGATTGTTTTGGTGATGCTCGGGTTTGCGTTTGGGGAGATTTTTCACATTGCGAACGGGACAATTTCTCTCTTCGGGGCGGCGATTATGCTCTTGCTTTACACTGCCGGTTTGCCCCATCAGGAGCGGGATAAACGGGTGGAAGATGCCTTTTCCATGGTGGATTGGACGACGATTTTTTTCTTTACCGGATTGTTTGCGCTGGTGAGCGGGTTGGAAGTAACCGGTGTGTTGAATATCTTGGGCGAGAAGGCTTTGGAGCTGGTTTCCGGTAGTGTGCAGAAAGCAACGTTTTTGGTGCTGTGGGCGTCGGCGATCCTCTCGGCGGTGATTGATAATATCCCCTTTGTGGCAACGATGATCCCACTGTTGAAAACCATGGAGGAGAGTTTGGGCGGACGTGAGGCCGTAATGCCGATTTGGTGGGCGCTTTCGCTGGGGGCGTGTCTGGGGGGCAACGGCTCGCTGATTGCGGCTTCTGCCAATGTGATTGTGGCCGGTATTGCCGCGCGTGAGGGCAAGCCGCTCAACTTCTTGAAGTTTCTTTTGTGGTCTATCCCGGTGTTGCTGGTTTCCGTGGCAACGGCGACGGCTTATTTGTATGTGATCCATTTTATGTAAGAGGGTGTACTTGATGCAGACGTTGGACTTTCTTTTTTCTTTATCACATCAAAGTATCGCTTTGATCACGATGGGGATTTGCTATCTGCTGCTCTTTACCGAAAAGGTAAACCGTGCCGTGGTGACCGTGGCTCTGGGGGCAATGCTGGTGATGCTGGGGGTGATCTCGCAAAAAGAGGCTATCAGTGCGATTGATTTTAACACCCTCTCGCTGTTGGCCGGGATGATGATCATCATCAATGTGGTGGAGCGCTCCGGTTTGTTCCAATATGTGGCCATCTGGGGGGCAAAGCTGGTGCGGGCGCATCCGCTGGGGATTATGATTATGCTTTCCGGCGTGACGGCGGTGTTCTCTGCCTTTTTGGATAACGTGACCACCGTTTTGTTGATTGTGCCGGTGACGATGCAGATTGCCCGAAAGCTGGAAGTTAATCCGTATCCGTATCTGCTGATGGATATTTTTTCTTCCAATATCGGGGGGACGGCGACGCTGATCGGGGATCCGCCGAATATTCTTATCGGCTCTGCCCTCGGGTTATCGTTTACGGATTTTCTGATCCACTTAGCGCCTGTGGTGGTGGTGATTTTGCTGGCCTTGATCGGGATGTTTGCGTATTTCTGGGGGCCGAGTATGAAAGCCAGTCCGCGAAACCGTGCTCTGGTGATGCAGATTAACGAAAAAGACGCCATTACCGATTATGACCTGCTCTACAAGGGGCTGTTTGTTTTGGGGAGTGTGATTTTCGGTTTTATTCTGGCCGAGCATATCGGCATGATGAACGGCTTTATTGCCCTCTTCGGGGCGGCGATTATGCTCTTGCTATACACGTTTCGGTTTAATCATGCGACCGCGGACGATAAAGTGGAAGATGTGCTGAACCATGTGGACTGGACGACGATTTTCTTTTTTGCCGGCTTGTTTGTGATTGTCGGGGCGCTGGAAGAGACCGGCTTTTTGACGATGGTGGGGCAGAAGCTTGTGGAATTTACCGGCGGAAGTGTGCGCAAGAGTGTGTATGTGGTGCTCTCTATGTCGGCGCTGTTCTCCGCTGTGGTGGACAATATCCCCTTTGTGGCCACGATGATCCCGACTTTGAAGGCTATGGAAGCCTCTGTGGGGGGGCGTGAGGTGATGATGCCGGTGTGGTGGGCGCTTTCTCTCGGTGCATGTCTGGGGGGCAACGGAACGCTTATCGGGGCCTCTGCCAATGTGATTGTGGCCGGAATTGCCGCACGCGACGGGCATCCGATTAGTTTTGTCCGCTTTTTGATATGGTCGGTACCGGTGATGGGGGGGAGTGTTGTTATAGCCGCCGTCTTCCTCCTTTTCTTTTAAAGGGGAAAATTT
>CAYPIZ010000153.1:0-2763 GCA_964410935.1 uncultured Acetobacter sp.
ACAATTAAAATCCTTTGCCAAATCAAAATTAACCGCTATATTACAAGAAAGATTGTTTTAAGGAAGAATGATGACGGAAAGAGTTTGCTTAATAGACGGCTCGGGCTATATTTTCAGAGCCTTCTTTGCCACCCCGCGGATGACGAACCCGGAAGGCACACCGGTTAATGCGGTTTACGGTTTTATCAATATGTTTTTGAGCCTCACTGCCAATATCAAGTGCGATTATTGTCTGGTTTTGTTTGATGCCAAACGGCAAAATTTCAGGAATGAGTTTTTTAAAGATTACAAAGCCACCCGCCCCGAATTACCGGAAGATCTGAAACCGCAGTTTGACCTTATTCACCAAGCCGTTGTGGCGCTTAATCTCAATTGGCTGCAGATGGAAGGGTATGAAGCCGATGATCTGATTGCCACCTACACGGCACAGGCCTTAAAAGAGGGCAAAGAAGTTACCATTGTTTCCGCCGATAAAGACTTAATGCAGCTCATCAGAGAAGGCGTCAGCTTTTATGACGGTATGAAGAACAAATACTTCACACCGGAAGATGTGAAAGAAAAATTCGGGGTCTATCCGGACAAAGTAACCGATGTACAGGCGCTGGCAGGCGATTCTACCGACAATGTCCCCGGTGTGGCAGGGATCGGCCTCAAAACCGCGGCAGAGTTGGTTAATCAATTCGGCTCTTTGGAGGGGGTACTGGCGCATGCGGAAGAGATCAAACAAAATAAGCGGCGTGAAACCATTTTAGCCCACAAAGAAGAGGCGCTGATTTCCCAAAAACTCGTCACCTTGAAGCCTGATGTTCCGGTGGAAACAAGCATTGCGGATTTCCGCTGCACCTGTCCGGATACGGATACGCTGCTCACCTTTTTGGAACGCCACGCTTTCAAAAGCTTAAAGACTAAGGCTGTTCACTGGTTGGAAAATCGTTCTGCCACACTGCCCAAAAAAGAAACCGAACCGCAAACCGCTTATACGCCGGTAACCACGGCAAAAGAGCTGCACGCCCTGTCACAAAAGATTAAAGAAATCACAAAATTTGCCTTTCTGCCCTATGCCGATGAGGAGCGTCTGCTGGGGATTGCCATAGCCGTTACCCCGGGAGTTGCCTATTACCTCCCCCTGGCTCACGAAACCCCGGCCGTAGATTTATTCTCTGCCCCCAGTTGCAGCGAAGGGCTGACCAAGTCGGAGCTTTTGCAGTTCTTAACCCCGTTATTTACCGATAATGCCGTCTTGAAAATCTCGTTAAATCTCAAAACGGCCGTGCATACCCTGACCCGCTTTTTAGGAGAGATAAATTTCCCCTCACCGTATGATGATGTGGCGGTGATTTCGTATGATTTATGGAGTGCTGCGGAAACTCATACGCTGGAAGCACTGTCCCAAAACTATCTGCATCGGAGCTTAAAATCCACCGCACCGGAATATAAAAAGCTGAATTTTGCCACGCTGCCCCTTGCCGAAGCCGTAACCTTTTTTGCCGAAGAGGCAGATTTCACCCTGCGCCTGCATGAACTCTTTCGTCCGCAACTGCGGGAAAAACAGGCTCTCTACATTTATGATGCCATTGATCGTCCGCTGATTAAAACGCTGTATGATATGGAGCATGCCGGTGTCAAAATTGATACGGCAAAATTAAAAGAAATGGACAGCCGTTTTGAAGCGGAACTTTCTGCCGTATCAGAGCAGATCTTTGCTTTGGCGGGGGAGAGTTTTAATTTAAGTTCCCCAAAGCAAATCGGGGATATTCTGTTTAATAAACTGGGGTTAAAAGGCAAGAAACACGCCTCCGGTACGCTAAACACCAGTGCGGATGCGTTGGAGCAACTGGCAGAAGAAAACGAGATTGTTCAAAAGATTCTGGAGTGGCGACAATACCAAAAGCTCAAATCCACCTACACCACCGCTTTACTGGCCCTGATGGATAAAGCACATCGCGTGCATACCACCTATTCACAGATTTCCGTAAACACCGGCAGACTGTCTTCCCTCGCCCCGAATTTGCAAAACATACCGATCCGCACCACCCTCGGGCGGGAGATTCGCTCCTCTTTCATTGCCAAAGAGGGCTGTAAGCTGATTGCTGCCGATTACTCGCAAGTGGAGTTACGCTTGCTGGCCACGATTGCGGATGTAAAATTTTTACAGGAAGCCTTTAAAGAAGGCGTGGATATTCACCGCAAAACGGCCTCCCAAGTGTTTAACATTCCCTATGATGCCGTGGATAGCGAGCATCGTCGCCGTGCCAAAGCCATCAACTTCGGTATTGTGTACGGCATGTCCGCCTACGGGCTTTCCAAAGAAATTGACACCACACCGGCAGAGGCGCAGACCTACATTGATGCTTATTTTGCCAATATGCCCGAAGTCAAAACCTATATGGAGCAGACCATCAATTTTGCCCGTCAAAACGGCTATGTACTCACCCCGTACGGACGCAAGATGACCATTTTCGGCATTGCGGAGAACAACAAGCGTCTGGCAGCTTTTGCCGAGCGGGCCGCCATCAATGCCCCAATTCAGGGTGGCGCGGCAGATATTATCAAATTAGCCATGACCAGGATTGCCAATCGGCTCACCCAAGAAGGCTTTAAGACCAAGATGCTGTTACAGGTACATGATGAACTTGTGTTTGAAGCCCCGTTAGAAGAAGCAGAGAGCGTGAGCGCCCTCATCAAAGCGGAAATGGAAAACATCATCGGGATGAGCCTCAAAGTTCCGCTGATTGCGGAAGTCGGCATTGGGGATAACTGGGG
>CAYPIZ010000154.1:0-2754 GCA_964410935.1 uncultured Acetobacter sp.
CATCCATTCGTAACAAACTGAAATATTTATTGTCAGAGTTTATTCTTTAAACGCCTTGTTAATTTTTTAAATGATACTATAACCATTAGTAGTGATTAAATTGTTATGGAGAAATAACTATGGCAAAAGAAAATGCGGTTCAAGTAACCGAAGAACAGGAAAAGCAATATATTGATGCTCTGGTTAAAAGAGTGGCTGCAGCGCAAAAGAAATACGCTGAATATACTCAAGAACAGGTGGATCATATCTTTCGTAGAGTTGCCCTCAAAATGAGTTCGCTCAGAATTCCTTTGGCAGAAATGGCTGTTGAAGAAACCGGTATGGGAATCGTGGAAGATAAGGTGATTAAAAACCATTTTGCTTCCGAATATATTTACAACAAATTCAAAGATACCAAGACTTGCGGTATCCTGGAAGAAGACAAAGTCAACGGTTTGATTAAAATTGCCGAGCCGTTGGGCGTGATTGCCGGTGTCGTTCCAACGACGAATCCGACTTCAACCGCAATTTTCAAATCTTTAATTGCCTTAAAAACCCGAAACGGTATTATCTTTTCTCCACACCCGAGAGCTAAAAAAAGCACGGTGGAAACCGCGCGTATCATCTTGGAAGAGGCTGTTAAAGCCGGCGCTCCGGAGGATATTATCGGTTGGATTGATGAACCGACAATTTTGCGTACACAATATTTGATGGCTCACCCGGATGTTGATATCATCTTGGCAACAGGTGGTCCGGGGATGGTTAAATCCGCATACAGTTCCGGTAAGCCTGCATTAGGTGTTGGTGCCGGTAATACTCCGGCTTTGATTGATGAAACCGCAGATATTGAAATGGCTGTTTCTTCTATCTTGATGTCTAAAACTTTTGATAACGGTATGATTTGCGCTTCCGAACAATCGGTTACTGCCGTTAAAGCCGTTTATGATAAAGTAAAGGATGAATTTATCAAACGCGGTGCCTATATCTTATCCCCGAAAGAAAAGGATAAATTAGCCAAAGTGATCATGATTGACGGTAAATTGAATGCTGCAATTGTGGGTCAGCCGGCTGCTAAAATTGCCGCCATGGCTAAAATCACCGTTCCGGCAGAAACTAAAGTTTTGATTGCCGAATGTACAAAAGTCGGTGCGGAAGAACCGTTTTCAGCAGAAAAACTTTCTCCGGTTTTGGCAATGTATCAGGCGAAGGATTTTAAGAGCGGTGCCGATCTGGCAAAAGAGCTGGTTTCTCACGGTGGTAAAGGACATACTTCCGTTCTTTATACCAATCCGCAAAATGATGAACGTATCAAATATTTCGGCCATCTGATGATTACCGGTCGTGTTATGATTAACTGCCCGAGTTCTCAAGGGGCTATCGGTGATATTTATAACTTTAGGTTGGAACCGTCTTTGACATTGGGTTGCGGCTCTTGGGGCGGTAACTCGGTTAGTGAAAATGTAGGAGTAAAACATCTCATGAATATTAAAAATGTAGCAAAACGTGAAGAAAATATGTTGTGGTTCAGAGTTCCTCCGAAAATCTACTTTAAACCGGGGGCTTTGTCCTTTGCTTTGAAAGAACTTAAAGGTAAAAAACGGGCTTTCATTGTTACGGATAAACCGCTGTTTGACCTTGGCTATACTAAAAAAGTTACCGATGTTTTGGATGAAATCGGTATTGCCCACAAAGTCTTTTCTGATGTTCATCCGGATCCGGATTTGACCACCGTTAATAACGCTATCGGGACTTTGAGATCTTTTGAACCTGATGTGATTATCGCTTTGGGTGGTGGTTCTCCGATTGATGCCGCAAAGATTTTGTGGTTAATGTATGAACATCCGGAACTCAAATTTGAAGATTTAGCTATGCGCTTTATGGATATTCGTAAACGTATTTTCACCTTCCCGCAATTGGGTGAAAAGGCTTTGATGGTTGCCATCCCGACAACATCCGGTACCGGTTCGGAAGTAACGCCGTTCTCCATCATCACCGATGATAGCGAAGGGGTAAAATATGCTATTGCCGATTACGCTTTGACGCCGTCTATGGCCATTGTGGATGCGGATTTAGTTCAAACCATGCCGAAGGGCTTATGCTCTGCTTCCGGTATTGATGTTTTGACCCACGCTTTGGAATCTTACGTTTCTTCCATGGCAACCGAATACACCCGTGGTCTTTCTCTGCAAGCCGGTAAATTGGTGTTTGATTATCTGCCGCAATCTTATGCCACGGCAGATGCCTATGCTCGTGAAAAAATGCACGCAGCGTCCACCCTTGCCGGTATGGCTTTTGCCAACGCTTTCTTAGGTGTATGCCACTCAATGGCGCACAAGTTAGGTGTTGCGTTCAACATTCCGCACGGTATTGCCAACGCTCTGTTGTTCTGTCAGGTTATTCGTTTTAATGCAACCGACAAGCCGACAAAACAATGTGCTTTCCCGCAATACAAGTTCCCGAATGCTAAAGCTGCTTATGCAGAATTTGCAAGTGCTATGGGCTTCAAAGGCAAAACCGATGATGACAAAGTCAATGCCTTGATTGCCGGTATTCAAGACCTTAAAACCAAGATCGGAATTCCGCTTTCTATCAAAGATTGGTTTGCTATCAAAGGTCAGTACACCGAAGCAGACTTCAAAAAAGCTATGGAAACCTTGCCGACTTTGGCCTTTGATGACCAATGCACCGGTTCTAACCCACGCTATCCGTTGATCAAAGAGATACGGAAGTTATATGAGTTGGCGTATGAAGGGGTAACTGACTTCGACCTTTAAA
>CAYPIZ010000155.1:0-2751 GCA_964410935.1 uncultured Acetobacter sp.
CGTTTAGATTTAATAGTCAGATTTACCAAATAACAGTGCCAAAACAAAGTGATATATAAATATCTCAATCTATTTTCAAACAAGTTTTTAAGATGTCGACACGTGATTTGTGACTATAGATGCGCATCATCGCCAGAAGAGAAAGCTATGATTATAATGTTTTAAACGCTTAGTAACTTCAGCTCAAAATTCTCTTTTACTTGTTTCCAATTCGGCATTTTCAAGGACAATAAATTATAAAAATCTTCCGAATGATTGCGGTGATAAGCATGGCAAAGCTCATGATAAATCACATAATCAATAGATTGTTTACTGGCCTTAATCAACTCGGGATTTAAGACAATTTCATGTTTTCTCAAATAGCTTCCCCAGCGTTTCTTCAGCTTTCGGATTTTTAAGGTTGGTTTTGCCAAATCAGGAAAAGACTTGAGGCATTCCGTTAAACGTTCATCAAAAACCACTTTGGCGCGATCCATAAGCCAATTAGAAAATGCCTGATTAATTTCATCAAGTTTTTGCGGTGCCGATGACAGGATATAAATCTTGTTCTTGGCTATTTTGACGACATTTTTTAAAGCCGCTTTTTCAATAATCACTTGATACTGACGTCCGAGATACAAGGCAGAACTTCCTGATTCATAAATCTTATTTTCAGGGGCGTTAAATTGCTTAAAATAAGCTAGTTGCTTATTAATCCAAGGTGTTTTTCGCTTGATAAAATTTTCAATTTCAAAATCTTTTGCCTTAACCGGAGCTTTAATCACTATCCGAAAATCGGGATAAACCTCTGCTGCCAAAGATTTTCTGTCTTCTTTGATTGTCCTGAAATCATAATTTTCAAACATTACAAAAAGTCCTTGTTCTGTACGGCGATATTCCAAGCTGTTTGCGTAATCTGTTCAACCGTTTCGGCCGATAAATTCTCGTCAACATCGTCAAACAAATAATCCTCGATAGCACAAAAGACTTCTCGTTTAACACTCGTATTATTTTGAAAATCGACAACTTTTCTTGATTTTATAATTTCTACGATATTCTCCACAATTTGCATATAGGTTTCATCATCGGTTTGAATGAAGGGGTGTATGTTACGATAAAAAGGATGATAAATTTTTCTTGCTCTCAATTTTTCGGGAATATCACTATCCACATAATCCGTCACACTCTTTTGATAGGCTTTCGCCTGATCAAGCAAAGCGGCTAAATCTTCTTTTTTGGCATTTTTCAATTCATTGAGTAACTTATCAATCAATTCACTAAATCTGCCATAAAAAATTTCATCCTGCTCATATCTTTCTTTGATAACCTTTTTGGTCTGCGCTAAAATGGCATCAGCCTTAGATTTATCGGACAATCCGTTTTTATCATCTTCAATATATTGATTAAATTCATACGCATCTGACAAGCTGATTTCTTTAGACAAGACTTCAACTTCTTGTGCAGTCACATACTTGTCAAGTAATTTCAAAATCTGATCTTTATATTTGGAAAAATCGACCTTTTCGGCCATTGCTAACTGTGTTGTCTTTTTGATTTCAATAAAACGTTTCAAATCCTTTTTATACGACAGCAGCCGGTCAGCATCCATTTTTTCATAAAAATCATACAACGAATAGCAAACCGAGAACTGTTTAATAAATTTATTAACATCCTCGTAAAAAGTTTCTCTTTCTTTTTCATGCGCTTTCAAAAATTCAATATAAGCATTTGTATTACCTCTATCTTCAACATCTCTGAACACATCATGAAGTCGGGCAAAAATATCATTTAATAAAGCAACTTGACTATCCGTATCCAACAAAGCATTTTCAATATCACCGGGTTCATAATTAGAAAACAGATCTAAGGCATCTTTTAAGTTTTCGGCATTTTTAGAATAATCCACAATTAACCCTGCGGTTTTGCTTTGTTTTCCGACATCCCCGTCAAACACTCGATTAACGCGGGCAATGGCTTGCAATAAATTATGATCTTTCAACTGCTTTGCCAAATACAAGACAGAATCTCTAGGTGCATCAAACCCGGTCAACAGCTTATCAACCACAATAAGCAGCTCGCAACCTTCCGGATTTTTCTTGTAATCTTGGATAATTTGTTTTTCCCGAGTTTCTGCCGAACCATACTTATGTTTTTGTTCAACCATATAGTCGGTTACCAGCTTTTTATGCTCTGCCAACACATCATCTTTGCCCTCATCAGCCAATGTCTCGGAGATAATCACTTCAGAATTTATATCTCCCAACATATCCAGGGCTTTTTTGAACATGACGGCGGCATATTTACTTGGAGCAACCAATTGCCCTTTTAAGCCGGTATTCTTAAAATTAGCAACAAAATGATCATGCACATCCAAAGCAATCATTTCAATACGTTGGGATGTTTCTTCCAGAACAGAACTGGAAATACATTTTTTAGCAAAATCTTTCCGCTCACTTTCCGAAAACTTAGCCGTTACACGTTCATAAAATTTATCGGCAATTTCATCAATCTTTTGATCAACAAAACGTCCTTGATACACAAGCGGCAAAACGGCACCGTCTTTTTCTGCCTCCGATATTGTGTATTCATCAATCAACCCACCGAATTTTCGAATAGATTCAGATCTTGATATCACTTTTCCTTGTAAGCACTCAGGCACTTTTTTCATTAACGGCGTACCTGTAAACGCAATTTGACAGGCTCTCGGCAACATCTTATTCATCATGGCATTGGCATCACCGCCTTGTGTTCGGTGAGCTTCATCAATCAAAA
>CAYPIZ010000156.1:0-2742 GCA_964410935.1 uncultured Acetobacter sp.
GGAAAATGTGCTTGCACTTTTTAAAAAAAAGAATTATAACTTGCCCGATGTTTCCTTAAAAGTGTTGTCAAAGGAGCAACGGCAGTTTGAATATGAGGATATTTTGGTGACTGCTCTGTCTCTGCAAGGAAAGTTTGGCTTGAAATATTTTGAGCCGTTTGAAGGAAATATCGGTGGTCTTTCGGCACCTCGTTTTTTAATCAACAACAATAAGAGAAGTGTGCAAAAGATCCGTGGTTGAAGAAGAATAAAAAGATATCGTTTGCATCATAAAGCGGCGATAATTATTAGTTAGGATATAACTGTTATGAAAAGAATGTTGATTGATGATACTCAACCCGAAGAAACCCGTGTGGTTATTTTAGACGGGACGAAGGTTGAAGATGTGGAGTTTGAATCCACGGCTAAAAAACAAATTAAAGGAAATGTATTTTCAGCAAGAGTTGTGCGCATAGAACCGTCTTTGCAGGCCGCTTTTGTGGATTATGGCGGGAATCGTCACGGCTTTTTGGCTTTTGGCGAAATTCATCCGGATTATTACAATATCTCTGATGAAGTACGGGCTGAGGCTGAGGCCGAGGCTGATGCCATTATTGAGAAAAAACGTCAATATCAGGCAGAACGAAAAGCTGAAGAGGCTCGTCGTCGGGCAGAAAGAGAACAACGTCGGGCAGAATATTTGGCTCGTCAGGCTGAAGAGGCTGCTCAGGCGGAAAATGCCGAGGCTGATGAAACCAATGCCGAAGAAACCGATGGTGAGGGAACGCACACAGCTTGTCAGTGCGGGCCGGAATGCGCTTGTCGTCAGGAAGACGGGGAGTGTCATTGTGCCGAACGGGGCGAATGTACCTGTGATGAAACCTGTGCTTGCCATGAGGATGAAGCCGAAGCGTGTGCTTGCGGTGAAGAATGTCCTTGTCCTGATGCGGAAGTTTCGGAAGAGGCTGAAGCTGAGGCTGAAACCGCTGAAGAACCGGCGGAGGAAGTTAGCGAAGATGAAGAAAAATCCAAGCGTCGCCCACGTCGGCGGACAAATCGCTTTTTAGGAAGACGCAACAACCGTAAAGGTAACTTCAAAGTTTCTAATGAAGACAGCGGTTTGGAAGCCGTTGAAGTTTCCGAAGACGTGACCGAAGAAGAGGAAGATCTTTCCGCTTATGAGGAAGATGCCAAAGCGTATTCTCGGGCTGATGAAGAAGATGAAAACGAAGCCGGTACGCAGGATTTTGATGACGAAGATGAAGATTTTGAGCATTATCTTGAAGTACAACGCAAGTTGATTGTGGCTCGCAAACTTTATCACCGCTCTACCATCCAAGACGTGATCAAAGAAGGGCAAGTGCTCTTGATCCAGATTGTTAAGGAAGAAAGAGGTAATAAAGGGGCAGCTTGCACAACCTACCTTTCTTTGGCAGGGCGCTATTGCGTGCTGATGCCGAATCGCATTAAATCCGGTGGGGTGAGCCGTAAGATTACCTCTGCCGCAGACAGAAAGCGTTTGAAAGAAATTCTCCGCGAGTTGCCGATTAACGATACGATGTCGCTGATTGTGCGTACTGCCGGGGAAGATAAACAAAAAGAAGATATCGTACGCGACTACAACTACCTTATTCGCTCTTGGAACCATATTCGGCATGCGGCCCTTTCTACGCCTGCGCCGGCTTTGATCTATGAAGAGGGAAACCTGATTAAACGTGCGCTCCGTGATATGTGCACCAAGGATATTGACGAGGTGATTATTGACGGTGACGGCGCTTATCAGACCGCAAAAATGTTTAGCAAAATCCTCTCCCCGAATTTGAGCCGCAAGATTAAATGTCATAAGGCAAGTGAAGCTCCGCTGTTCCAGCAGTATCAGGTGGAAAAAGAGTTGGATAAGCTGCACAATCCGGTGGTACAGTTGCAATCCGGTGGCTATCTGGTGATTAACCCGACGGAAGCGCTGGTTTCCATTGACGTGAACTCCGGACGCGCTACACACGAAAAAGATATTGAAGAAACCGCCCTCAAGACCAATCTGGAAGCCGCAGATGAGATTGCTAAGCAGTTGAGAATGCGTAACCTGGCAGGGCTGGTTGTGGTGGACTTTATTGATATGGAAGAAGCTGCCAATAATCATGCCGTGGAAAGACGGATGAAAGAGGCTATGAAGTCCGATCGGGCCAGAGTGCAGATTGCCAAGATGAGTATCTTCGGGTTGTTGGAAATTTCCCGTCAGAGAATGCACTCCTCCTTTGTGGAGAGCAACTATGTGGTTTGTCCGTACTGCCGCGGGCAGGGTGTGATGCGGACGACGGAATCCAGCGGTGTTCTGGTGTTGCGTGCGTTGGAAGAAGAAGGCATCAAAGGGGCGTTCAATCGTTTGGAAGTGAAGCTCCCGACGGATATTGCCCTCTATCTGTTGAACCACAAGCGCCGCAATGTGGCCGATTTGGAAGAAAAGTACGGCTTGCAGATCATTATTTCTGCTGACGGATCGTTGAAAAATGTTTCGGATATGCGGATAGAAAAATCCCGCTTGCCGAAGGTTCGTACGGAAAATAAAGCGCCGGTGTTTGAATATGAACCGGATGCCGCTGATGAGCCTGAAGTTGAAGAAACGCCGGCTGAGGAGACTTCTGCAGAAGAGGAAACTCCGGCAAATTCTTCCCGTCGCAATCGTTATGACAGACGGCGGCGCAATCGTCGGTTCAATCGGCGTGAACGTTACAATCGTCCGGAAGAAACCCCGGCACCACAGGA
>CAYPIZ010000157.1:0-2740 GCA_964410935.1 uncultured Acetobacter sp.
TTTCCGTTGGATTATAAACCGTAATAAAAACGTTTGGGATAGATTTTACATGCAATAGATATTTATCTAGGAGGGCTGTTATTTTTTCAAAAAAATCATTGTATGTGGCAAATTTGGAATAAATAATTCCGTGTTTTACATCAGATAAAGTTTTCGCTTTATCCGGCAATACAAATAAATCATCACTGTTATAAGTTGTTCCGTTCATATCGTAGAGAGCTTTGAAAGCTCCTAAAATCTGATTTTGGCATCCAACATCTGCTGGAGCAAGGGCAAAAGGGGTCATATCTTGATTGAGATTCATTTTTTCCTCTGTGTATTTGTCTTTATTTCTGCGTAGGGTATCCTAGAAAGGTTAAAAATATTTTACATCTTTTAATTTTTTTAAGGTTTTCCGTTCTTTGTTGAATGTCGGTGGAATCTGCTCCATTTTTATCGCGGATAGAAAAGATATAAAACCCGTTGCATTTGGTATAAATATACTGTATGACTTAAGCTAAGTTTTAAGAAAAACAGGAAAAAGACAATGCAGGATTTGGAAAAAATCAGAAACTTTGCCATTATTGCGCACATCGATCACGGTAAGTCTACCATTGCCGATAGAATTATTGAAACCTGCGGTGGTTTGGAACATCGTGAAATGACCGAGCAGGTGCTGGATTCTATGGATATAGAACGGGAGCGTGGTATTACCATTAAGGCTCAAACGGTACGGCTTAATTATAAAGCCAAAGACGGGCAAACATATATGCTCAATTTGATTGATACGCCGGGACATGTGGACTTTTCATACGAAGTGTCACGTTCTTTGGCGGCGTGTGAAGGGTCGGTGTTGGTGGTTGATGCAACACAAGGGGTAGAGGCGCAAACGCTGGCCAATGTTTATTTGGCTATTGATAATAATCATGAGATTGTTCCTGCGCTTAATAAAGTGGATTTGCCTTCCGCAGATGTGGAAAAGGTAAAAACGCAGATTGAAGATGTGATCGGGATTGATGCTTCCGAAGCCATTGAAACTTCCGGTAAGACCGGGTTCGGTATTGATAATTTACTGGAGGCTATTGTTCATAAATTACCGGCTCCGCAAGGTGATGTGTCTGCTCCATTGAAAGCCTTGTTGATTGATAGTTGGTATGATGCTTACCTAGGGGTGATTATCCTTATTCGGATAAAAGACGGTGTGTTGCGGAAAAAACAGGTTATTCGTATGATGAGCAACAATGCAACATACAGCGTGGATAAACTGGGTGTCTTTACCCCTAAAATGCAGGATGTGGATGAACTCTCAGCCGGTGAAGTCGGGTTTATTACAGCAAGTATTAAGAGCGTGGGTGATTGCCGTGTGGGTGATACAATTACGGATAATAAGCGCCCGTGTGATACGCCGCTGGCCGGCTTTAAACCGTCTATTCCGGTTGTGTTCTGTTCTATCTTTCCGGTGGACAGCAGTCAATATGATGCGCTTAAAGATGCCCTGGCGAAGTTGAAATTGAATGATGCCAGTATTGATTATCAAAATGAAAACTCTGCCGCTTTGGGCTTAGGGTTCCGTTGTGGCTTCTTAGGACTGCTGCACATGGAGATTATTCAGGAGCGAATCGGTAGGGAGTTTGATTTAGATATTATCACCACAGCCCCGTCGGTTGCTTATAAAATCAACCTCACCAAAGGGGAAACGATTATGTTGCATAACCCGGCGGATATGCCTGATCTTTCTACGGTGGCTTCAATTGAAGAACCGATGGTCAAGGCAACGATTTTAGTTCCGGATACCTATTTGGGGTCTGTCTTGAAATTGTGCACGGAACGGCGGGGAGAACAGCAGGAGTTAACTTATGTCGGCTCGCGGGCAATGGTGGTATATAAAATCCCGTTAAACGAAATTGTATTTGATTTTTATGATCGCCTTAAATCCATTACCAGCGGTTATGCAAGCTTTGATTATGAGCTGACGGGCTATGCCGTTTCGGATTTGGTGAAAGTGCAAATTTTGATAAATGAAGAGCCGGTGGATGCTTTGGCTTTCCTCTGTCATAGGATGGAAGCGGAATCTCGTGGACGGCAAATTTGCGAGCGACTGAAAGATCTTATCCCGAGGCATTTGTTTAAAATTCCGATACAGGCAGCTATCGGTGGACGTGTTGTTGCCCGCGAAACGATTTCCCCGATGCGGAAAGATGTAACGGCAAAGTGTTATGGCGGTGACGTTACCCGTAAGCGCAAACTTTTGGATAAGCAAAAGAAAGGAAAGCAACGGATGCGTCAGTTCGGTAAGGTGGAAGTTCCACAATCTGCCTTTATTGAAGCGCTACGAATCGGTGATGATTAAAGTTACCGAACATTGAATCGACGGAGGGTGTTGGCTTTAGCTAACACCTTTTCTTGTTGCGAATCGGTCGGTAGTTTTTTCTTTCTTAAATAAATGCGCAGGTTGTTGACGTAGTTTTCGTAAATCTTTTGGAAGGCAGCTTTCCCTTTGGGACGATCAGCGAGTTCTCGTAAAAGGGGATCCAGATCTTCCGTGGTAAAACGGGTGACGGTGTCCAATTCTGGCTCTTCAATTTCCTCCGGTTCGGGGATCTCAACAATTTCTACTTTTTTTACAACCGGCAGACTGATTTGTTGTTTTTCAGGTGTGCTTGGTTGAACGGTAACCTGCTTTTTCGGTTCGCTTTTCTTTACTTCTTTCTTTACTTCTTTTTTTGCTTCTTTGACCGGTGTGGTTTTGACTTCCTGCTTT
>CAYPIZ010000158.1:0-2736 GCA_964410935.1 uncultured Acetobacter sp.
TTGCCACCATGTTTGCCAATAAAGGGGAGGCGGTTAAACTGCGTTCCAAAGGGGAAAATCTGACTGCCGATACGTCGGTCTATGTGGCCGATACGATTGGGGAGATGGGCTTGTGGTATAAGCTGGCTCAGGTTACCTTTGTCGGTGGGTCGTTGATTCCGCACGGAGGGCAGAATTTTATGGAGCCGGCTCGGGATAAAAATGCCGTGATTGTCGGCCCGTATATGCAAAACTTTAAAGAAATGCTCTCTCGTGCCAAGGTAGCGCACGCCGTTTGGCAGGTGAACAATGCCGCAGAGGTGATTGAACAGGTGATTGATCTGTTTCGGGATAAGGCCGAGTTGGAAACGCGTCAACGTCAGGCTTATCAATGGACCGTGCAGGAAACGGCAGTACTGGACGGTATTGTCAATACGCTTAAACAGGAATTACGGCGATGAAAACACCTCGGTTTTGGCAATCCAACGGGCTGATGAGCTGCCTTTTACGTCCTCTCGGGGCGGTGTATGGGGCAGTAACGCAGTGGCGGATCAATCATGCGCACCCGTACCATGCCAAGGCCAAAGTGATTTGTATCGGTAACATTACCGCCGGTGGGGTGGGGAAAACACCGGTTGCCCAAGCGCTGGCAGAACGTTATTTGCAAGCCGGCAAAAAGGTCTTTTTTGTGACCCGCGGTTATAAAGGCAAACTCAAAAATATCGTGGTGGATTTAGCGCGGCATACGGCGGTGGAAACCGGTGATGAAGCCCGGCTTTTGGCACAGGTTGCCCCAACGATTATTGCGCCTCATCGGGCAACGGGGGCCATGATGGCGGATCACTTTGGCGCGGATATTATCATCATGGATGACGGTTTTCAAAATCCGACCCTCTATAAAGACGAGAGCTGGCTGGTTTTTGACGGGGAAGTCGGTGTCGGTAACGGGCAGATTTTGCCGGCAGGCCCTTTGCGGGAAACCTTGTCTAACGGGGAAAAACGCGCCACCTGTATCCTGATTATGGGGGAAGATAAAACCAACCTTGCCGCCCAATGTACGTTGCCGGTTCGCTTTGGCCATGTGGAGGCGAAGGCTTTTGATTGTCCTAATCATCAAGTGGTGGCCTTTGCCGGGATCGGGCATCCGCAAAAATTTTACACCACGCTGAAAAGCCTCGGCTATCAGACGGTCGCCACGGTGGATTTTGCCGATCATTACGCCTATACGGATGCGGATATTCAAAGCTTGTTACAACAGGCGAAAAGCCTCGGTGCTGCCCTGGTGACCACCGAAAAAGACTTTGTCAAACTCAGCCCGACCATGCAAAAACAGGTTTATTGCCTCAAAATCCGTGCCGTCTGGACAGAGTAAGCAAACAGCCTTGGTTTTAGGGTACTTCCCTCAACTTAAAAAAGATTTTATTCGGTTGGAAAAGATTAAATCATCAGCGGTGAGTTTGCGTTTAATCAGCATATCGCCTTTTTTACGGGTACGCGAGAGGGCCACATAAAGCTGCCCGTGTGCAAATGCCCCGCGATCAATATCCACAATCACCCGATCCAGCGTCTTGCCTTGGGCTTTGTGAATGGTCAGGGCATAACCTAACTGCAACGGAAACTGGATGAAAGAACCGGTCTCTTTCTCGGTCACTTCGCCGTCTTCGGCAACGTCATAGGCAAAAGATTTCCACTCCTCCCGGCGGACGGTGATATAGCGCTTGTCGGTCAGCGTGCGGACCACGATATACTTGTCTTCCAGCTTCTCCACAATGCCGGATGTCCCGTTGATGAAATCCGGATAATTGTTTTTGTTAAAGACCACCAACGCCCCTTCACGCAGAACCAGCGTCTTGGGCGAGGGGGTATCCGTCATCTTTTCAAAACTGCCGAACAGCTCTGCCGAATAGCTTTTTTCCGCCCCTTTGAGCTCGTTCAACCGCCGCCGATTGATGCTATCTGCCACCTGGCGATACGGTGTAATGGTGATGGCGGTGTTCACAAAATCTTCGGGATAATTCTCCGGACGGTTAAAATAGGCCAGCGTTTCTTCAATGTTATTTCGGGTACGGAGGTTTTGCAGATTTTGCAGCAACTCGCTATCCTGTTGGCGGTAGACCTCAGTCAATTCCACCCGTTCAAACGCCCCTTTGAGGTATGCCTCGGCATCAAAAAAATACGGCTCGCCGGTGTGATAAGCTTGGCGAAAAGCCTCTTCCGCCTCATACTTGATAATCGGGGGGAGCTGGCACAAATCCCCAATCAACACCACCTGCAAACCGCCGAACAGCGCTAAACTCCCCCGTGCCTGACAGCACAATGCCTCAATCGTATCCAAAATATCGGGGCGGAGCATTGACACCTCATCAATCACCAAAATGTCGGTCTTCTTCAAAACGGATTTCAACTTCCGCCGTTTAGAAGAAAGCACGTCTTTGCGGATCAAAAAATCGCTCAACGGCAGGGTGAACATGGAGTGAATGGTTGCGCCCTCAATATTCAACGCGGCAATGGCCGTGGGGGCCACCAAGCGAATACGCTTCTTAGAATGCTTTTTTAAGTATTTGATGAAAGTGGATTTTCCTGTTCCGGCCTGACCATGGATAAACACATTGGCCCGCGTATGTTCAATCTTATCAAACAATTTGCGTTGCACCAAATTAAGGTAATCCAAATCCTTGAGGGATTTAGAGATATTTTTCAGAGCATTGATTTCCGCAGATGTGTTTTCCGTCATTGTAAGTCCTAGTCGAATGAATG
>CAYPIZ010000159.1:0-2716 GCA_964410935.1 uncultured Acetobacter sp.
AAAAAAATGGAGCAGGCAACGGGAATCGGACCCGCATTAAAAGCTTGGGAAGCTCTCATTCTACCATTGAATTATGCCTGCACCTTTACGATACTGGCTCTCTTATAAACGTTCCGTTTTATAATTGCAAGCCCTAAAATGCGGTGTGGATAAAATAATTATGATTTCTTTTCATACCAAAACTGTTTGGCACGAGCGTAACGGTAGCCCAACACTAAGCGACGCAAGGCGGAAATGTAATTATCCCAATCGGGTGCGGTGAAATCTTCAGGGTAGGGATGATCCAAAAGAGTTTGGTTGTCCGTTGCCGGTGTGGGGATTTGTTGCGGGAAAAAATGTTTGAAAAACGCATAGCGGGCTGCCGTAAGATTTTCCGTATTATAACCGATTTCTTCCAACAGAGGGCG
This sequence comes from uncultured Acetobacter sp., assembly GCA_964410935.1. Taxonomy (GTDB): domain Bacteria; phylum Pseudomonadota; class Alphaproteobacteria; order RF32; family CAG-239; genus CAG-267. The sequence goes on from CAYPIZ010000159.1 coordinate 408, forward strand.
TTCTTCAAAAGGAACAATCTCTTTCTTGGGGAAAATGCCGGTTGTTCTTTGAATGCCAAGGCCGTTGAGCCCCAGTTTCTTCCAGGGAAAATATAGCCCGGGGTCCGGCTTACGATCCGGCGACACATCAGAATGGCCGAGAATGTTTTCCGGGCGGATTGCGTATTGAATCATCAATTTTTTAACCAGCGTCAGGAGAGTTTCTATCTGGCGATAGGTGTATGAATCTTCCGATTGGCCGAGATCCGGCGACTCTAACTCTATCCCGATGGAGCAGCCGTTGAGCGATTCTCCGGAACTGCCCAGCCAGCGGCTTTTTCCGGCATGGTAGGCGACTTTTTCCGGAGAGACAAATTCCGTGACTTCTCCGGCGGAAGACACAACATAATGTGCGCTTAAACCCAGCTCATTCAAAATTTCGTACTGTTTGTCCGTATCATAGGCGGAACAGTGGATGATGACGTATTTTATCGGCTCGGTCCGTTCCCGAAAGTGGGGGAGCGGGTGCGATTTTATGATGAGGCCAATCTGCGTGTTGTTGTCATAATCGTACATGAAAATCTCCTAAAATTTGGGCGTGGGCGTGTTGAGGTTAAAGTAAATCCAATTTCTGCCGAGGCGGATACTGCCGTCTTTAGGATATGCCGGCGCATTGGCTGTGGCGGTATAAAATTCTTCCGTGGGAGCGAAAGAATAAACGTGCGAGGTTTCGTCGGCGTATTCGTAAGGGGCGTAGTAGTTAATCATGACGCCGCCGTTCATCCCCGGTACGTAGGAAACTCCCAGTAAATCGTCACTGCCGAAACGAAAAGATTCTTGATAAAACTTGTGGCGAAAAGCAGGTGAGCCAGCCTGAATGACGGCATATTTCCCGTGAGGGAGAAAATCCGGACGGGCTTCGTACGTCTTGATCACTCGTTTGAAAAGCGACATTTCCGTTGTAAAACCAAAGTGCCAGACTTTTTGCGCCTCAAACAAAGTGACACTGCTATAAAAAATACTTAAAGTTGCCAGCAGAACGGTGAGGTTTTTGCAGAGTTTATTCCCGAAAGTGAGGGTGAGCGCCAGAAAGGCAGCGTAGACGTAGAGCAAGCCGAAGAAATCTATCCGCGGGGCGTGGAGCGTTTCTTTAACCGAGGGCGAGAGAAACAACGTGATTAACGGAGCGAAAATTAAAGCAAGCAGCAAAAACAACCGTACAATCTTTCGCAAATCCGTTTTGCTTTTAAAAACAACCGTTACCGCAATCAAGCTCACGAAAAAGGTGAGAATTTTATACGGTGCGAGGATAAACGGAAGTGTGGCGAAAAACTGCGTCAGGGCGGTTTGCAAGACTAAAATTATATGGGCGGGAATGTCCGCCGGGGCGAGTATTTGCAGATTGTAATAAGATGCGTTGATGGCGCCGGTACTGATGAAATATTTGAGGCAAAGCTTGTAGCAGAGTATGGCAACCGCAAAAGCGCCGAGCGGGCGTAAGCTCTGCCAACCGATCTTCCCGTCTTTGAGGCTCTGCAACAGGAGTTTCGTACACAGAACGACGCAAAAGAGGTTGATAACCGGAGGGTAACCGCCGAGGGCCAATGTGAACAAAATAACGGCGGCAATCTGTTTGTCCAAGCGCTTGGCAGAGGCTAAAAGCAGTCCGCCGACGATAAAGGCATTCCAGCTCAGAATCGGGATGATCAAAAAGGCAAAGTACATGAAGGACAAGATGAACGGCGTGACCCCGGTGAACAAGGCAAAGAGCGTATAGGCGGTTTTGTTATGCGGAATTTCCCAATATTTTGCCAGCAAAACAATCCCCAAACTAAAGCCGGCGAAACCGAGCAGGTTGTTGATGAGCGGGAGAATCTGCCCGAGGCTGAGCATATTGATGGCCAAAAACTGGGTGAACCGTCCCTCAAACAGACCGGCGCCGAGGCTGACACCGTCTTTCAAATAGCGCCAATCGTGATCACCAAAGAGAAAATGTGCCCCATGGTACAGAAAAATCAGGTTTAAGCCGATAAACAGGCTGAAAAAGGCATGCCAAAAGGGAATATCGGCCCGTTGTAAACGCTGTTTCCCCCAGGCAACGACATCAAAAGACAAAAGGCGCTCCGTTAAGCGCGGATTTTTTACGTTTTTTTCCATGAATTTAAGGTTAATGGATAGAATGTTTACAGTCAACTTGAAAAAAAATATGCACAAACGCGATAACGTCTTGAAAACAGGTGATATATTTTTTTAGGGGAAAGCGGGGCGTTGGTTGACTTTGACAGGGGGAGGAGGTAGAGTGGGTATAGTGGATAAATGAACTTAAAGGG
>CAYPIZ010000160.1:0-2716 GCA_964410935.1 uncultured Acetobacter sp.
CGCCGTTTTGTGCCGAAAAGACATCTTCCACTCCGCAAGTGAGTGCAAATCGCTTGTGCTCCCGTATAAATTTTTTATCCCCGTGTACCGGAAGAACAATCCGTGGATTAAGCAACTCGTACATAGATTTCAAATCTTTTTTACAAGCATGTCCGGATGTATGTACCAAATATTCTTCTTCCGTTATCAAATGAGCCCCTTTAGCTAAAATCTTTTCTTGCAACCGCTCAATTTTTTCTTCATTTCCCGGAATCATTTTAGAAGAGAAAATCACATTGTCTTCAGCCCCTAACTTGATATGCTTGTTCTCATCATTGGCAATTAAACTCATGGCACTACGATAATTTGCTTGCGAACCGGTGCATATATACAGGGCTTTATCAGAGGTGATGCCTTCCACTTCATCCAGAGTATGAATGTCGCCATATTCCGTTAAATATCCGCAATCCTTTGCCACTTTGATATTCGTAACCAAACTTCTGCCGGCTAAGACCGGTGTACGTCCTGCTGCGCGAGCTGCTAAAATAAAACTTTCCAACCGCATAATGTTGGAGGCAAAACAGGTTGCAACAACTCCCCCCTGCATTTCCGGAACAATCTTCAAAAGATTTTGCCGAACTTCTTCTTCACTGGCTTGCGGTTCGTCCACCATAATATTAGTGGAATCGCATACAAAAATATCTACTCCTTCTTTTGCTGCACGTTTCAAAGAAGTAAAGTCGGTTTTTACCATGGAGAGCTTGTTGTCATCAAACCGCCAATCCGTCGCATGCATAATGTTACCATATGGAGTTTTGATAAAAATAGCTGATGTTTCCGGTATGGAATGAGCAATTGGGATAAACTCTATCTCAAAATCACCAAGCGTGATAACCGGTTGCTGATTTACCGAAACCAACGGGACAATACCATCAAGTTTATACTCACTCAACCGTTCCTTTATCAATCCCAAAGAAAAATTCGTTGCATATACGGGGCATTGTAAAAAAGGCCAAATTTGAGCAATTGCCCCGAGATGATCTTCATGTCCGTGCGTAATAAATAATCCTAAAATGTCTTCTTTATAATTTTCCAAAAATTCCGGCGAAGCATAGCACATATCCATCCCCGGAAAACTATCCTGCAAGAAGCCATATCCGGCATCCACAACAATGAGCTTTCCATTTACAGCATAAACAAACATATTCATACCGATTTCATCTGCACCGCCTAACGGCAAAAAGTATATTCCCTTTTTATTAAACTCATTCATCAACTATTTCCTTATACAAATAAATCTCCGGCGATAATCTTTTCTTCTCCGTTCTCAGTCTCTAAAATAAGATATCCATTATCGTCAAGAGTTTTAAAAACACCTGTTTTAGTTTCTCTTTCTGTTTTGATGTGAACAGTTCGTTGGTAATTCAAGGCATATTGCAGCCACTCTTGTTTAAGGGGCTGAAAGCCGTTTTGTTGATATTTTTTCACATCATTTGAAAAGTTGGTCAGATAATAATGCAAAAAATCTGTACGGTCAAGCATTATCCCGTTTTCGGCTAAAGATGTTGCCTGATAAGGCATGTCTTCTATTACCGGAGAACCTACAATATTAACCCCTATACCGATAGCCCATACTTGTCCGCTGATATTTTCCAATAAAATCCCGGAAAGTTTTTTATGAGATAAAAACACATCATTTGGCCATTTTATGCAAACACTACTTTGTGGAGATAGTTGATGTACTGTTTTAGCTAATGAAAGTCCAATCAAACAAACATATCTGCTCAATTCTTCCGGTGGTATCCGCTGTGTGTAGGTAAAATAGAGATTACCTAAAATACTTTGCCATTTTCGCCCTCTCCTTCCCCTGCCAGCGGTTTGTCGGATAGCACTCAACACCACATTTTCTTTGTCCCTCAGTGTTTTTATCTCATCATTTGTTGAAACCGTTTCTTCAGTTTCATACCACTGCCATTCACAAATATCTTCCTTATAGATACAAGACATAGAACATATCCTCCATTTTTTGCCAAACAGAATATGGATTAAACGAAAGAGCAATAATACTTAGCATGCTCACCCCTGCATAAAACAGGACCATGGCATTTTCCCTGTCATATGCTTTAATTTTAGGTTCAAAATATGCCGTCTTGATGATTCCTAAATACCCTTTTGCAACAAACAACATCAATATGCACATAATTCCTATTAAACTATATTTTTTTAGGCTGAAAAGTTCGTATACAATATTAAATTCACTGGTAAACCCAATAAGAAAAGGTGTTCCCATTAAAGAAAACAGACTTAAGAGCAATGCACCTGTTGTCAATTCTTGTGTTTTAGCTACTCCCGACAGATCTTCTTCCAATGATAAATATTCCCCTCGGCTTTTGAGTGAATAAAATGTCATGTAGATTCCGTTCATACTTAATATGTAAGCCACTAAATAAATAAAGGCCATAAAATCCGTACGATGCGTAAAGAAAGAAAGCAGTACCAATATAACACCAAAATGAAAAATTGCAGCCAGAGCATATTTACGATGTAAATTCATTCGGGAATTAACCCCTAATGCACCGAACACCATTGAGAGTATAGAAAAGACAAGATATACAATTTGAAGCTTATTTGCAAAGGTACTGAATAATGCTACATTAAGCTTAAAAAACACTCCCCATATGGCAAGAGGCATAATCAAAATAAAATAATGACTTACAGGCAAAATAGCCTTAGCTGT
>CAYPIZ010000161.1:0-2701 GCA_964410935.1 uncultured Acetobacter sp.
GATGTGGCACTTCCGGTGGGGAGTGCCCTCAAGGATGACGGGGCTGGGCGTGCTATACGCACTCTCCCCCTCCGCAATAACGCTTGGTTGAAAGAGCGTTTTTAAGATGAGGTCTTACGCCAATTGGCCTCGATTTTTTCTAGGGAAAGACCTTTGGTTTCCGGTATGTAAAAATACACAAAAAACAAAGACAGCAACGTAACAAACGCAAAGAGCAAAAATGTCGGGGCCGTACCGAAAGTTTGTACCAAGGGTAAGAAGCTCAACACCACCACAAAGTTGAAAGCAAAATTCGCCACCGTAGCTACGGACATGGCAATTCCGCGGATTTGTAAAGGCATAATTTCAGACACCATAAGACAGCAAACCGGCCCGAAACTGATAGCATACGAGGCAATATAGGTAATCACCGCCATAACCGCCGGCCATTTACCGGCCGCCCCAAACATTAACGCACCGGAAAGCACCGACAGACTGATAAGCATACCGCTCAAACCGATATATAGCAACGGCTTGCGCCCGAAACGGTCAATATAAACGAGGGCAACCACCGTCATGGCAAAGTTGATCACCCCGATACCGATCGTTGCATACAGCGCGCTAATATTATCCCCCAAGCCGACAAGCTGAAAGATAGTCGGCGCATAATAAATAATGGTATTGATGCCGGTACATATCCCGAAAAACATCAACCCGATACCGATAAAAACAGGCTTAAACATCCATGTTTGAAAACGCTTGTTTGGGCAATCTTCCGCCATGTCGAGGGTAGATTGAATTTCCGTCAGACGACGTTTAATATTTTTTTCATGCAGGAGCTTAAACACCTGACGAGCCTCTGCCAGACGCCCCTTACTGATCAACCATCGCGGTGTGTCATGTAAAAACAAAATACTCAACAGCATAACCGCCGCCGGAAGCATACCGGAAGCCAACATCAACCGCCAATTGTTCGCAAAATCGGCAAAAATCCGATTAATCAGATAGGCTGCCAGTATCCCCGCCGTCAGGGCTAATTGATAGAGCGAAATAAAAGTTCCGCGTATTTTTTTGGGGGCAATTTCCGCCAAATAAAGCGGTGCAACCAGCGTAATCATACCCAGTGCCAGCCCCACAATAATACGGGCAAAGATGAGTTGTGCCGGCGTATCGGCCTCCCCGCTGAGGAGTGAGCCGATAAGAAAGATCACCGCCGTAGCCAGAATAATTTTCTTGCGCCCGAAGATATCCGTTAAAAAGCCGTTGACGGCAGCCCCGATGACCGATCCGACAAATGCGGAAGAAACAAGCCACCCTTGTTCCAGAAGAGAGAGCTCCCAAGTCTGATTGATATAAAGTAATGCCCCGGAAATCACACCGGTGTTAAACCCGGAGAGCAAACCGCCTAAAGAAGCAGTGAGCGTGATTAAAGCCAGTGTAGCGTTAAACTTCTTAAAAAAGGTCGACATATTATTCCCCTGATGTGATGGTGGATGACTGCGTCATTTCTGCCTCTGCTTTATAAAACTCAAAAATTTCCTGAGCATCTTGCAAAGCCTGTGCCCGTTCTTGCGCCTCCCCCGGGGCGGTATTAAGTTCGGCACAAAGGTGTCCGTACAGCGCCTCCAGATAATTTTGCGCCATAATTTTTTTAGATGCGGCAAAATGGCAAATATTGATGTTGGCAATACAGCGCACCAAAACATCGGCAAACGTCTTTTCGCACTCGGTATCACGACAGGAAAACACATGCTTTGCCAACGCCAGTTTTTTCATTTCCGCACTAATCACCGCTGCCGAGTGATACTTCGGGCTCATTTCCTCCTGCATACCGTGAAAGCTGTGATCCCGAATATAAGCAATATTGCCCAATCTGTCGGCATCAATCAACAAAAGCCAAATATATTTAATTTTTTCCCGCTCCGTCGGTGTGGCAGTCAGAAACAGCGAATCTCTCCCCAACCCCTCTTCAAAACAGTAGTGGTCATGATAACGTATCGGCAAGAGAATTTGCGGGTCATCAATACCTTTTTTGCGTAAAATTTCATAACTGACCTCGCTGTGGGTGTAAGGATGCTGCTCCTGCGTCAAGCGAATTGTTCCGGTGGTAAAATCCACCTCTTGCAAGCGTCCCAGATCATGCAACAAAGCCGCTGCCGAGAGCGTGTCTGCCGCAATCTGCAAACGGGAGAGATTGCCTTTAATCTCTGCTTCTGCCATCAACAACTTCATTGCCTGTTCCACCAATTTAGGATGCGTATCGGCCTTTTTGATCAGCCATTTTCTTTCTTGCGGATGCGTGGCACAAACCGGCGTGGTGTCAAAAGCCTGCAAATCGGCTTGCATCATCTCTGCCAGAAGGGATAAAGCCTGCGCCCGATTGAGTGTTTTCATGATATTTTCTCCGTTACATCTTTCAGAGAAATATCACACAATTGTCTTAATTTAACGTAAACACCCGATAACAAATAAGCCACGGGTTGGGAGAGTGCGGTTTCTCCCGTTCGTCCGTCATCCTTGAGGGCACGCCCCACAGGACGTGCCACATCGAGGATCCACAAAGGCAATAAGGATTCATTGTTATCCTGGATTGCTTCGTACCTCGCAATGACGCTAGGTTGAAGGTAATTGCTACGAGGAGAGAGAATGATTGCTTTGCCAGTAAAAAACATTGCTTTCATTTCCTGGATCCTCGGTTCGTCGCGTTGCTCCGCCCAAGGAT
>CAYPIZ010000162.1:0-2691 GCA_964410935.1 uncultured Acetobacter sp.
ATTTGCCGTATGCTTACAAATATGGCGCAGATATTGTGTATGTCCATTATGAATCTCAAAATGCCGAAAAATACCTTGAAGATATAAAGGCTCACGGGAAACAAGCCGGGTTAGTCGTAAACCCAAATACAAAACTTGATGATTTCGCGCATTTATTGTCTGATTTGGATAAGCTGTTAATTATGCGTGTCAATCCGGGATTTGCCGGTCAAACAGCTATACCGGAAGTTGAGTTTAAGATTCATCAATTATCTCAATTAAAAGACCGTCATTTTAGTATTGCTTTGGACGGTCATGTCAGTCCGGAAACAATCCGGCACTGGAACAAAAAAGGTGTGGAAGAGTTTGTATGCGGAACCGCCAGCGGTTTGTTCGGCAAAAACCGCAACGGCAGAAGTTATGAGGTAATATTTAACGAATTACGGGATCGTCATACACAAGTATTGCCAATGCTGAACAATCAATTTGAAAGGTGTTTATAATGAGAAAAAAGGTATCTTCTAAACCTTCAATAGTCATGGGGGGGGGAATGGCATATCATTATAATGAGGCTAGTGAATTTTTTTATCACATTCAGTCCCTCTGTAAAAAAGACCAATATAATTTGGTTTTACATAAACATTTAGGCGATGTTTTTTATGCGATTGGACTAAAAAACGAGTTTGAAGATACTTATCACGCAAAACTCCACTTTATTGTACGTCCTCAACATGAGTTTTTAATGAAGATGTACGGTATCAAAAATTATACAGTTTATGATTTGGATTCCTTAATACGCAAGAACAAGACATTTCAAAAGGATTATTTTGGGTTTATAACTCCAACAGCAGAAATGGTAGACAGGCTTGAAAATGAGATGTTTCAAGCAATGTTTAGCGACATACCGTTTAAGGCTCTTCCATTTGTTTGTGAATCCCCTATCAACAATTTTTTCACATATCCTCATTATTGGTGTTACAGGTGGGGTAGCAATATGGGAATCAGTGAAGATTTTAAGTTTGGGATTCCTTACTACAAGCCTGCGCTATCCGAAAAAGCTCAACAAGAATTAAACAAAATTGCGCCGTTAGATAAGATCGTATTGTTTGCGCCGGAAGCCGCTACAGCAACAGAGTTCGCACCGGAAATGTGGAATATCATTGCGGAGAAAGTTCATCAGCACGGCTATAAAATTATTGTCAACAGTAAAAAGTATAAACTCAAGCACGGTATTTCTGCCTTTGATCTCGGGTTATCATTGGAGGATGTTGTTGCTTTGGGGCTGTCTTGTGCCTATGTATTTGCGCTTCGCTCCGGTTTATGTGATGTATTGGTGGGCGCAAGAGACAAACTGTATGCTTTTTATCCGGCTATGCTACATCGCGAAATGTATTCGCTCACCAAATGCTTTGAGCCTGATTCAAACGTTCATGAAATTGCTGTTCAGCATTGGAAAATAGACACCGTTCAATGGGACGGAGAAGACCTGACACCGGCTTTACAGCAGCACTTTGATCAATGGAAAAAGTTTTACCAAACGGAAAAAAGAAAATACCTTTGCTCTTTTCATTCAAATGAAAGAAAGAATCATAAATGGTGGTATAATCTCTTCAGTAATGTCGCCGGAACGGGTAAGATATTTCCTGAAAATAACAGGGATAATCCTGTTGAGAAAAGGAAAAAAGAGGTTAACGTCTCTTTCCTAAGACTTCCGCTCTATCGGCGTATCATTCAACAAGGTAAGGATAACCAAACTATTACCAGATATAAGGTCTTGGGTGGTCTATTTTCTATCAAATCGATGGGACACTATTGGACAGCACGTTTCTGTGGTATACCAATTTATTCACATTCAGTGAAAAAGGATAAGTTATTTTTTATTACGGTCAAAAGAAACAAATATCAGGAAAAATGGCTCAAACGATTGAACAGAAAGATTCCGCACGAGTATGATGACATTTATATTTTGCGCAACCATATCGGAGAAACCTATGCCGAATTATTACATATTGAAGATAGAATTAAAGCTCAAAAATCTCAGCATCCGTTGATCATTGTTTGGGATAGAAAGTATTTCGATTTTTACAAGATGTTTGTGCCTGATCATATTGAACTATGCTACATCCCCCTGAAAGAATCGGAAATCCATCAGGTCTTTAACGAGAAAAGCAGCCAAAATGGTGATGTTTGTTTGTCGTGTAAAGGACGTCGTTTTTTCTGTGCGCTACCGAATATCGCGGAAACTATAAAAAGGTTGCTTCCTGAAAATCCAAAGCTCAATTTTTACAGTTATATCAAAGCCTGCGATGGAATACCACAAAACGCCAAGCCGCTCTCAATAAAAATAGATGCTCTTTTGGCCGATAAAATGACAAGAAAAATCGCACGTTTAGGCCTAGGTGAAAAGTTCGTTATTTTATGTCCAGAGGCTTCAACACTCATTCATTTAGCCCCCTCATTCTGGCAAAAAATAACAGATTCGTTGCTCGCAAAAGGTTATAAAGTATATGCCAACAAAATGAAGGAGGAATATAGCCTAACAGGAACAATCACAACAAATCTTTCCATAGCCGAAATCTTTTTACTCGCTCAAAAATCAAAAGGAATTATCACTTTAGGCAGTGGTTTATCCGTTTTTCTTACGGAAGCTCACGTTCCAATGGATATTATATACACCGGTTTTTGTCGTCCCCAACTAGGATATGACGCAGA
>CAYPIZ010000163.1:0-2656 GCA_964410935.1 uncultured Acetobacter sp.
GGGCATAAATTATTTTGAACAGTACGGAGGTTGCCATGATTAAGTTCGTCAATATAGAATTCGGTTCCGGTAGATATCAGGAATTTTTGGATTTGCGGTATAAAATTTTGTTGAAACCTCTGGGCTTGAAGTTCTTAGATTCTTTCCGCGAAGAAGAAGCGGATTTTCTCCACATCGGGTGCATTGATTCCCTCACCGACAAGCTGGTCGGCGGGTTGATTTTGGTGCCGATAAATGCCGAAGAAATCCGCGTGATGCAGGTTGCCGTAGACACCGTCCGCCAAGGGGAAGGTCTCGGCCGTCGCTTGATTGAATATGCCATCAGCGAAGCCAGATCTATCGGCTATGAGCGGCTGGTGATGCATGCCATGCTCTCGGTTGTCGGCTTTTATGAGAAGCTCGGCTTTAAGCAGGAAGGCGATCTGTTTGAAGAAAAAGGGATCAACTTTGTGCGTATGGTGAAAAAGCTGTAAAGCTTAATCCAGATAAAGTGAACTCAATTTATAGCGCTTTACGGCGTGACGCACCAAAACGCCGATAATCGCCGCGGTCGGTACGGCTAAAAGCAAGCCTAAAAAGCCCAGCAACGCACCGCCTGCCAACAAGGCAAACATCACCCACACCGGGTGCAAGCCCACGCTTTCGCCCACCAGTTTCGGCGTGAGGAAATTCCCCTCCAAAAACTGCCCGACGGCAAACACCGCCACCACATACAGCACGTGTGTCACATCACCGAATTGCGCAAACGCCAGCACAATCCCCAGTACAAAGCCGGTAATCGTCCCCACATAGGGGATAAAGGAAATCACACCGGCAATAAAACCGACCAGCAGCCCGAGTTCCAGCCCCACCAGCCGCAAGCCGATCGAATAAAACAGCCCCAGCAACAGGCACACACTCACCTGTCCGCGGATAAACCCGGCAATGATTTTATCCATTTCTTTCAGGCTCTCCTGAATACCTTTTTTAGACTTCTTCGGCAGCAGCCCTTCAATTTTTTTCACAAAAGTTTCCCAGTCACGCAACATATAAAACGCCACCACCGGCATCACCAACACCAACGACAGCAGGTTAATCAAGGCAAAACCGTTGCTGATCACCCCGGAAAGCACTTTCCCGGCCATTTTCAGCCCGTTCCCGAGGTTCGCTTTCACCATGGCTTCCAGATTACCGCTCTGAAATTCGGGAAACTTCTCCGAAAGCAACGCCAATGCCGGACGAATCTTCTCCATCATCAGCGCCAGATATTTCGGGGTGGCTTTCACCAGCAAAGACACCTGATTTTCAATCATCTCCGCCAAGAGCAACAGCGCCGGTATCATAATCAACATCACCAGCACACACACCAAGACCGTCCCCCAGGTGCGGGAAATTTTAAGTTTTTCAAGACGATCCACCAGCGGATTAAGCAAATACGCTAACAAAATCCCTGCCACAAACGGCATCAAGACCGAACGCAACACATACAGCGCCCCGAAGAAAAGCGCAAAAATCACCACCCACATGTAGGGGCTGACGTAGAACATCCGTGTTTTCGGCTGACTAGTAGATGACATAATATCCCCCTTCCGGACGCATTTTATAACCGCTCAAAGCCAGATTGCCCTGCAATTTTTCCAACTCTCCGCTATACTGAAAGGTAAAATGCACCTGCCCTTTGCCCAAGGTAACCACCGTTACTTCCCCGGCTTGCGGATTATCCGCCAGAATTTTTTTCAAGCTCATCCATTTACCCAAATTCGGATACGCATAAACCACATCAAGCAGTTGGGTCTGCACCACGTCAGAGGCTTCTTCCTCGGTGGGGACGGCCTTTTTCGGCGCTTTCAGATACGGCAACACGGCGTCAATCGTCTGTTCCGGTGTGGCATCAATTTTCACACTGTCTTCCACCCGCTCCGGAAAAGATTTAATCTGCACCACCCCGTCTTTTTCGGAATATTTCACCACATAAATCACATCGGCATTGTTAAAAGAAGCCAGCTCCCGAAACATGCCGTCGCTCATGTTATACACTTTTTCCGGCACGGCGGTCGCAATATTGCCGAGATTTTTATCCATCACACGGATGGCAAGCGTCCCACGGCGGAGCTTCCCCCTCTCCAACAGAGCTTGCCGCCAAACATTTTCATCACTCCAGAGGTCAAGCGAGCCGTCGGCCTTTTCCCACAACGGCAAGAGAAGAACGGAGGTCTCCCCACTCATCACCAAGGGCAAGCCGTTTTCTTTCAAATAATCGGAGAGCAGTTTTTCATCCACACTCACCCGCAAATCCGCAATATAGCGCACATCCGAGGTCTTTTCCATCAGCACCTGCACACCCAAAATAAAATGCTGGATCTGATTATCGGTCAGCTTATTCAGTTCTGCCACGCTTTTTTCCGTACTGATATTGAGGGTAACCTCGTTCAAACCGTCACGCACGGCTTTGGTCATCGCTTTTTGCTTTGCCACATCCACGCTTTTATCCGTCACATCCACGCGCACATCGGCCTCATACTGAGGCACAGCCCACGCCGAAGTTATGGCACACATCACACCTAACACACAATTCAGAATAAATTTTTTCACGGTTTTACCCTCTCCTACACAACATACACCTTACATCTATACACTTTTACCCGAAAAAGCAAATTATTTTTCAAAAACATACCGC
>CAYPIZ010000164.1:0-2625 GCA_964410935.1 uncultured Acetobacter sp.
ACTTGGATTTTCAGTTAAAACGGTTGATAATCCGTTTTTTTACTTGAAGTTATAAAGAGTATTGGTATTTTAAGACAAAATTATTTTTATGGTAGACATTACAGGACAACATTTGAATTTAAAGGAGAACTTACATGGAGACGGCAGTAACTTTACCGTTGGACTACGTTCCAAATAAAAAAGAAGAATATATGAACGATATGCAACTGGAGTATTTTCGTCAAAAGTTGTTAGAATGGAAGAAAGATTTATTGGCACAGTCCAATGACACGCTGGATGAGTTGCGTCAAGGCGGCTTAAACCAACCGGATGAGATTGATCGTGCTTCGTTGGAAACGGATAAATCACTCGATTTGCGTACCAAAGATCGTGCCCGTAAATTGATCTTGAAGATTGACCAAGCCTTGGATCGTATTGATGACGGATCGTACGGCTATTGCGAAGAAACCGGTGAGGAAATCGGTATTGCCCGTTTGATGGCACGCCCGATTGCCACCCTGTGTGTGGAAGCGCAAGAACGCCACGAACGTATGGAAAAAACCTACGATGATGAGGCCTAACCCCGCTTAAAGGAACACAATGGAAACCAAGGATTTTATTTTAGCCTCCGGCTCACCGCAACGTCGCGACTTGCTGCAAAGTATCGGATATATCCCGAAAAAGATTCAGCCGGCGGATATTGACGAATCCGTCCTTGAAAAAGAGAAACCCCTCCCCTATATTCGCCGTATGGCTTTGAGTAAGGCTCAGGCCGTTGCCGCACTCTGCCCGAATGAGAATGTTTTGAGTGCCGATACGGTGATTGTGGCAGGGCAAAGAATTATCCAAAAATCTCCGGATGATGCCACCCAAACCGCCGTGATGAAGTTACTGTCCGGGCGGACACATCGGGTGATCACTTCCGTCTGTCTGATAGATAAACGCGGACACATTGCCCAGCGCACCGTTACCACCAAGATTATGATGAAAAAACTCTCTAATAAAGAAATAGAATCTTATGTGGCCAGCGGGGAATGGCACGGTGTGGCCGGCTATCGCATTGAGGGGCGTTTGGCCGGGTTTGTAAAAAAGATTGTCGGTTCATACAGCGGGGTTGTCGGCTTACCGCTCTATGAAGCCCAAAACATGTTAAACGGCGCCGGTGTGTATTAACATCGGCATATTTTAAAATAAGACCTTAAAAAAGGAGTACGAAATGACCAATAAAACCATAGTTTATGAAAAATCCGGAACGGACGCCTGTTTGGCATTGATTGCCGACGGGCAGTTGCGTGAATTTGAAGTGTTTGATGAAAACGGCGCAGTTGAGGGGAATGTTTACCTCGGGCGGATCACGCAAAAGATTTCTTTATCCGAAGATAAAACCGGTTTTATGGTAAACATCGGCGATAACCGTGATGCATTTATGAGTGCTCAGGAAAAGGGTTTGTTGGAAGTGAATATGACCGAGGGTCAATGCGTTGTGGTTCAGGTGTCAAAAGAAGCGCATGCCGATAAAGGGGCAAAGCTGGTTCGTGCTTTACAGCTGGCCGGCACTTATGTGGTTTATCGTCCGTTTGGGGCTTATGTTGATGTTTCCACCAAGATTGATGATGCCGAAAAGGCTGAAGAACTGCGCGCTGCCGTGATGAAAAACGTTAGCCAACAGCAAGAAGGTTGGGTGGTACGGACCGCTGCTGCCTCTGCCAACATCAATGACGTTGTGGATGAAATGGCAGAATTAAGAAGCATTTATGAAAATATCCGTGTGAAAGCACGTTCCGCTACGGCGCCGGCATTACTTTATGCCAAAGAGAATCCGCTGTTTGACCTCATCCGTCGCAATCAGGAAGAACTTTCTGCCGTTGTGGTGAACGATCATAATCTGGAAAGCAAAGTTTCTGCCGTATTTTCCGGTACGGTTAAATTTGATGCCGACCCGAGCGAGACTTTCGGCATTCAGGATATGTTACAACAGGCTCTGGAAATGACGGTAAAACTCCCGTCCGGTGGGGAAATTCATATTGAAGAAACGCACGCTCTTGTGGCCATTGATGTGGATAGTGCCGGCCGTGTAGCGCGTGGGCAGACGGATAGCCTGAACACCGAAGCTGCCGTTGAGATTGCCAAGCAGATTATTTTGCGCAACCTCTCCGGAAAGATTATCATTGATTTTGCCGGCTCTAACGAATACCGCTTTATGCGTTCCGTCATTGACACGCTGGAAGAGGCTTTGGCCGCTGATCCGCAAGCTGCACGCGTTATCGGGCTGAGCAAAGCCGGTAATGTGGAAATTTTGCGTCGCAGAAAACGTCCGACTCTGCAAGAGCAGTTTTCCGAACCCTGCCCGACCTGTGGCGGAACCGGCCGTGTGGAGCCGTAAGATGACGGAGAATCGCGACTCTGCCCCGGAAAAAGCCGGCGCAAACGTTGTCAAAGTGCATAAATGCCCGATATGTTCCAAACTGACGGACAATGCGCAGTACAAACCGTTTTGTTCTAAGCGGTGTGCGGATATTGACCTCGGGCGTTGGTTTGGCGAATCCTATGTTATTGAGGGCAAAGCCCCCGTTGATGAAGAAGAAAGCGAATAAAAAACAAAATCTTCACCTAAAGATTGAAGAGCCTTGCCTAAAGGCTCTTTTT
>CAYPIZ010000165.1:0-2623 GCA_964410935.1 uncultured Acetobacter sp.
CCGGTCGGACATTGTTCTTTGCTGTCGCTGTCGTCATCATCCAAGAGGAAGTATGCACCTGCGGCAGCACCGGCACCGAGTAAAAGCCAAGCAGCGGGGGAGACTTTCAGCTTTTCACCGGCAACGATAGCGCAAATGCGGTCGTTATCATCATGACAGGCAACTTTTGTACTTGCACCGAATTTTAATAAGAGAGCGTATGCATCCGGATCTTGATTTTGTTGAGCAAGACAAAGCGCTGTGTTTTGTTGGTTGTCCTGAAGGTTGATATAGCGCTTAAATTGGTTTAAGCGGGAGATATTCCCTTCCTTTGCCCAAGTATAAAGATGGTTTGGTGTTAATCTGGTGGTTGCGTTTGCCGTCCCCGCCATCATCATAACAGAGAATACGACAAGCCCAAAACTCAAACAAGTCTTCTTAATTATATGTTTCATTTAATCCCCCTTTATCCCTATTGGATAAAATATGTGCATACACAAAATCGGCGCCTAATACACCTTGCTGTTTTTTTAGCATGGAGATTTTAAAAAGTAAAGTTTTTTTGTATAAAATTTTGATTTTTTTTGTGGTAAAACCGCGCAACGCGAATCTCCGTAAGGGATTTAAAGACATTAGGAAAAATGCGGTGCGAATCGCTATCACCCCAAATTTTAACTACTTGGTAATAACTTGTTAACCAGTTGTTAATTTTTGTCTAAAAAATTACACCCAAAGATGTAAAAACAGAGTCGCAAAAACAGGGTTATTTGATTTCTTCGCCTTTTTTGATGCCATACAGAACGGAACGCGGCATCCATCCCTCGGTTTTATCGTCAAACTGGAGAAAGCAAAAAGCCTGATTGCAGCGCTTAATCTTGGCAACAACACCGTTTTCCGCCCGAGCAATAATTTCGGAGCTGGTGGTGTCTTTGCTATAGACGTTGTTCTCGCCAATTTCGGTGACCAGGGCATAACGTGTATTGGTGAGCAGAATTTTCTGCACCCAGGCTACTGTCCCGTCGTAATCTCTGATTTTGCGCCACTGCTCATATTCGGCAATAATCTCCACCGGATAGTTCTGCTGTTTATAGATCCACTCAATCGGGTAGCGCTTGTTCGGGCCGGAACGCGCATTAACCGTATCGGCACGCATGGCCACAAAACGGGTTTCTTCCGGTGAAAGCTCAATAATTGCTGCCCCGGCATTCAGGGTATTTAAGAGCAAAAACAAACACAAAATAAACAGACGCATGGTAACCTCTTCATCAATATAAGTTTAACGATAGGCATTATCGGTTAAAAAATATTTAAAGAAGACTATTTTTTTAAAGCTTTATTTAGTATCTTTTTGCTAGCGTAACGGAAAAGAATTTTTTACGGAGAAATACAATGGATTTGATAAAAACGATTGAGGACTTGGTGAAGTTTCGGACAGAAACCGGCAATGCCACGGAGATTGATAAGTGCTTGGCATATATTGCGGAGAGCTTTAAGGGGACGGCGGCTCGGGTTAAGATTGAGCGTTTTGCCGATGCCAGCCCGGTGATTTATCTTTCCAATAATGACGATATGCTGCAAGATGTCTTGGTGCTGGGGCATATTGACGTGGTGAAGGCTGCTGACGATATGTTTAAGCCGTATGTAAAAGACGGCAAAATGTATGGTCGCGGAACTTTGGATATGAAGAGCTTTGCCGCGGTTGCGATGAATTCTCTGCATCATGTTTTGGCAGAAAATCTTTCTCTCAAATTCGGGATTATCCTTTCCACGGATGAGGAAAAGGGGAGCAAAAGCACACACGCCTTTTTGGCACGCTATCCGGAGCTCAATGCCAAAGTGGTGTTGGATAATGATGTGGGCGGTGATATTGAAGAAATCATCACCAAGTGCAAAAATCCGGTTTTTGTGAAGTTGATTGCGAGCGGACATCAGGCGCATGGCTCTACCCCGTGGGAGGGGCTGGATGCCAATGAAATGCTGATGCAGACGATTGCCCGTTTGCGGCAGACGTATCCTTATTTTGATAACACGACAGGTAAACCGCAAAACACCTGGATAGATACCATGCATGTGGCGTTGATGAGCGGGGGCGAGGTTTCCAATATCATTGCCGGCCATGCCGAGGCGTTGTTGGATTTTCGTCTGACGGAAACCTCTTCGCTTGCCGGGTTGGAGCAGAATTTGACAGCGGCCCTTGGCACAGGGGTAACGTATCAGATTGTTTCCGCTTCCGTACCGGTGGTTATGGCAGAGGATAATCCGGAGATTGTGGCATATAAAAAATTTGCCGAGCAGGTCATGGGACGGCCCGTCCGCTTTACACAGATCGGTGGGGCAACGGATGCCCGTCTGTTTGCGGAAAAGGGCGCAACGGTGATTATGCATTCCGGCACCGGTGAGGGCATGCACGCTGACGGCGAGTATGTGGTGCTGCAGTCGGTGGAAGAGCTTGCTCGTTTGCAAATTGCCTACCTGCAACATCGTGCCGCATAGTTTTGGGAAATTTTAGGATAGAGGTGAAAATGGAACAGGATAAAGAAGATACTTTTTCTAACATCGGCTCTGTGGAAATGTCTTACAAAGACGGCAAATGGAATGGCCCGGCAAAAGCTTATTATACAAATGATCAGCTGCAATCGGAGGG
>CAYPIZ010000166.1:0-2620 GCA_964410935.1 uncultured Acetobacter sp.
AATCAAAATGTAGGAACTTTACCACCATGGTATCTTAGGTCAGAAATGGGGTATACGACGTTATCAGAACGAAGACGGTACATTAACCGAAGAAGGTAAATCTCACTACAATCGAAAAGAAAGCAATAAGCAAAAAAGAAAGGATTCTAAAAATCGTGGATTATTGACGGATGCAGAATTGGATAGTAAGATAAAGCGTCTTCAAAAGGAAAAACTTTTACGTGAATTGACTGACGAGGAGGTGAATTCAGGCAAAAAATATGCCACTCAGATACTTAAAGATGTTGGCAAGAAAACAATAACCGTAGCAGCATCAGGTGCTATTTTGTATGCTGGGAAGGCACTTATTTCCAAGGAATTTAGCGCCAAAGAACTTGGCAATGCTATATTTAATGGTGGTGCAAAGAAAAAATAGCCGACTACTTCTTCAAAGATCTAACGCCTAATATGGCTCCACCAACAGCTATGGCGAAAGTGGCAACTCCACTTGCTATTTTTAACAGATGTTCTCTGAAATTTTGTTTACTGCGATCCAGTTCGGCAATTTTATCGGCAACGTCAACCATTTCTTCAATTATCTTCCGGCGTTTTCTTTCTGTTAAAAAACGTTTATTTAATTGTTTGCTTAACTCGTTGAGTATTTGCTGATAAGCGGCTATCGTCTGTTCATTGCCTTTTTCATCACGTTCGAGCAAGTCATCGCATAATTTATACAGATTTACAATCATGTTATTTGAATAATCTTTGAAATTCGGAAATTGCTGAATGCAGGCTATTGCTGTTTCTTTGTCCATATCCGGAATAGATGAAACAAATTCAATTAATTGATCTTTGGATACGCTGCGAAAATCCGTAATACCAAGTTTATCTTTTACCTGTTCGGCTGTTAAAAGCTCTTTTGACATAATATGAACCTCCATAATATTTTAATTTCTTATATAATTATAACATAAAAGGAATTAAATTTCAAGAGAATTTAACCAAAAATACAACAAAAGGAGTGAAGTTTTAAATGTACGAACTCTACCACCACGGTATTCTCGGTCAGAAGTGGGGCAGAATGAACGGCCCGCCCTATCCTCTTGATTCTTCAAACCATTCTGCTGCTGAGAAAAAAGCCGGTTGGCGAAAATCCTTATCGGAAAATAAAAATTCATCGAAAGGCTTGACAAATACTACAAAAAAGAAGTATAATGTTGATATTGAGAAAGCTGAACAAAACGTTTCGGATTCCGAAGAATTAAAGAAGCAGGCTCTTGAAAAATACTATAAATCTAGGAATCAGTCGTCAACTAAAGAATTACAATCTGCTAACAAAAAAGCTCAATGGGCTAAAGAAGATTTAAAATCAGAAAAAATCAAGCAGAAGCTTAATGATGAAAAATCAAAATCAAATCGGCGTGTCAAACTGGAAAAGTACTATCAGGACAAAGGCATGAATGAGGAAGAAGCCGCCGTTGCTGCTTATAAAAGAGAAAAAACAGAAAAAATTTTAAAAGTCACTGCTGGGGTGGCGGTGACAGCTGCCGCCGCTTATGTTGCATATAAACATTATGATGCAACAGTTGATAAATGGATAGATAGTGATTCGGTTTTATCAAGAATAGATACTGACGGATCAAAATCTGTTCACGATGCTTTTTATGCGGCTGTAAACAAATCAGATAAAACTAAATACTTAGGAATGTATGGGGATTCTTTGCAAAACAGTGGAAAAACCGTTTATCAAAAAACAATACAAATTTCCAAATCCGGAGGATTGAAAGTTGCTTCTGAAAAGAATGCCACTAAGATTTTATCTGATCTTGTTAATAATGACCCCTCATATGCAAAATCGCTAAGTTCTCAACTGCAAAATTACGAAGCAAAAATGAATGTATTCAATTCTACTCCCAAACAGCAAAAAGCTGTAAACGAAGCCCGAAAGGCATTATCTAAGGGTGTGGTAAATTCTAAAGTTTATGATGGGCTAAACTATACGCTAATGGATCACAGTAGTAATGCGACTACAAAATTCTATGACGAATTAAGGAAGAATGGATACAGTGCAATACGAGATGTCAACGATAAAAAACTTAGCGGTTATATGTCAAAAAATCCGTTAATTGTGTTCGATTCTTCTAAAGTCACCGTCAATAGCGTTCGCAATGTCAAAAAAGAAGAAATTGCAAAAGCTAAAATCATTGGATATATGGACATTTCTGTAAAACAAATAGTTCCTCAACTTGCAGGAACGACGGCAGCTGGATTAGTCGTCGGTGCTACAACCAAATATTCCAAAACCAAATCCAATGACAAAATCGTCGCCGAATACAAAAAAGAGCATCCAAATACAACCTTATCATATAATGAGATAGTCAGAAACAATACATAGTTATTTGAAAGGAGATTGCTATGAAAATTGTTACTTATAAAATTCTTACACATATTCCGATTTTAGGTGGGGCAGTGAGAACCATTACAAATCCGTATTCTTTGACAGGGTCTTTAGAAAGAGAATCCGGAATGGCTGATGAAATAAGCAAGTTGGTAAAAGAGTATAAAAAATCTCACCCGGACGTTCAAGTAACTCGGCAACTCATAAACAAGCTATTAGCGGAACGAAAATAAGGAGTAAACT
>CAYPIZ010000167.1:0-2591 GCA_964410935.1 uncultured Acetobacter sp.
CTCCAAGAACTCGATACCAAAAACTTCGACCTCGGCGTAAAATATAACTTTTAGGCGATTTCGAAATAAAATCTGATAACTTTCCAAAAGCATTGCCAATCCTCAAAGAAAAAGATACAATTCCCCCTGGTTGTATTAGTTAGGAGAAAAAGATGTCCCTGTTTCAGATTTATATTGCCGCCGGCATAGCCTTTTTTGTGCTGTTTTTAATCATTTTGACCCTGTCCGTGAAGTTAAGCCGCAAAAAGAGAGGGCTGACAGATTCGCTTAAAGAGGCCGATGACCTCCGCATGAAAGCCACTCTGCTGGAGCAACGCTATCAAGACATTCTCGCTCAGGCAGAGCAGTTGCAAACCCAAAAAGGCAATCTGGAACAGCAGATTCTCACCCTGCAAACGCAGTTCAGCGCTTATAAAGCCACGGCAGAAGGGGAATCACGTCACCTGAACGAGCAAATCACCTTTTTACAAAACCTCAAAGAAGATATGACCCTCAAATTCAAAGACATATCCAATGAAGTGATGAAAACACAACACGAATCTTTCGGAAATAACCAGAAACAAACACTTTCTGCCATTTTGACACCTTTTGCCGATGAGCTGAAGCACTTTAAGGAAGAAGTCGCCGCCACCCGTAAGGAAAGCATTGAAAATAAGGGAAACCTTGATGCCCAGTTGGCCAACCTTTCCGAACTCAATCACTCTCTGAGTGTAGAGGCCAAAAATTTGACCGAGGCGCTTAAAGGTTCTAAAAAGGCACAAGGGAACTGGGGTGAATGCCAATTAAGCCGTATCCTTGAAATTTCCGGCCTGCGTCACGGTATTGACTATGAAACTCAGGAAACCTTCCTCAATGAAGATAAAAAGATGCTCCGTCCGGATGTGATTATCCACTTGCCGGAATCCCGTGATATCATTGTGGATTCTAAAGTCTCTCTGGTGGATTATCTGGAGGCCACAAGCACCGAAGATGAAGCCGAACGGCAAAAATATCTGCAAAAGAATGTCCAAAGTCTCAAAAATCACATTGATGAGCTGAGCGATAAGGAATATCAAAAACTCCTCAAAAACACCTCGTTGAACTATGTCATTATGTTTATTCCGGTAGAAAGCGCCTATATTGCCGCTCTGGATTATGACCGCTATCTCTATGATTACGCCTACAAGAAAAACGTTATTTTGGCGACACCTTTGTCGTTGCTCCCGACGTTGCGTACGGTAGAAAATCTCTGGCGGATGAGTGATCAAAATCAGAATGTGCAAAAGATTGCCGAACTCGGTGGTAAAATTTATGATAAACTCGCTGCCTTTGTGGACGATATGAAAGGGCTGGAAAGAGGGATGCGTGCCGCGAATAATGCCTACAATGCCGCTATGACCAAACTTGCCGGTCGGGGAGGGGCTTTGCCTCAAGCCGAAAAAATGAAGTCTCTCGGCGCTGTCACCAACAAAAATATTAACCTGGATTTAAGTGATACGGGATTATTGTTGGAAAATAATGTAGAAACAACAGCAGAAGGAGCAGATAATGACTAAGAAAATACTTTTCACCGGTGGGGGAACGGCAGGACATGTTACCTTAAATTTAGCCTTAATTCCGTGGTTTATTCAACACGGCTGGCAGATAGATTATATCGGCTCTAAAAACGGCATGGAGCGGGATTTGATTGCCAAAATACCGGAAGTCACATATTACAGCGTTCCGACCGGTAAGCTCCGTCGCTATTTTTCCTGGCAAAATTTCTGGGATATGGTCAAAATTCCGCTTGGTTGCCTCAAAGCCACCTGGTTGGTTCATCACCTCAATCCGGATATCGTCTTTTCCAAAGGCGGATTTGTTTCTTTTCCTGTTGTTGTGGGCGGTTTCTTAAACAGAAAACACATTTTTATGCATGAATCGGACATTACCCCAGGCCTGGCCAATAAACTCAGCCTGCCTTTTGTCAGCACCTTTTTCACCACTTTTCCGGAAACCGTCAACGCCGTAAAGCCGTCTTATCGGCATAAAGTCAAATGTGTCGGTCCGGTTTTGTCTCCGGCTCTGTTTACCGGCACCAAAGAGGAGGGCGCTCGTCTGACCGGTTTCACCACGGATAAGCCGACTGTTATGTTTATCGGCGGTAGCCTTGGGGCAAAGAGCCTAAATGATGCCGTTGCCCAAAATCTAAAAGCCTTGACCGAAAATTATCAAATCATCCATGTTTCCGGTAAAAACGGCTATAATCCGGAGTTGCAAAGTAAAAATTACGTACAGTACGCGTACGCCGGTGCAGAATTGAAAGATTTGCTGGCCCTGAGTGATATTGTGGTTTCCCGTGCCGGCTCTAACTCCATTTTTGAGCTGGCTTGCCTGCATAAAGCGATGATACTCGTTCCACTGCCGTCCACTTCTTCGCGTGGAGAACAGCGCCTCAATGCCGAAAGCCTGAGCAACAAAGGGCTGGCTTCTATTATTGCTGATGAAGATATTGCCAATCCGCAACTGCTGTTACCGGAGCTTGCCAAACTTTTGAGCGAAAAAGCAACCTTAGAAAAGCGCTTTTCCACCACAGAAATCAAAACCACCACGGTTGAAGATTTGTGTAACATTGT
>CAYPIZ010000168.1:0-2576 GCA_964410935.1 uncultured Acetobacter sp.
TTATTTAATGTTTAAGAATGAAAAAATTTTGGCAACATCACCTGTATTTTATCGGACTGTTGTTATTGGACTGCTGGAAGTTGTTTTATTGCAGAATCTTTTGTTCTTTTGGTGAAAAAATCTCCACAAGCACTTTTATTTCGCACTTGTGGAGAAGATCATTTTGAAAATTCTGCTTTGAATTTTAATCTAAAGTATAGATTAAATGAAACCTATTGTCTTTATGACATAAAGCTCCGTTAGCTATTTATTCCTATCCAAAAACTCAATTGCATCCATAGCAGCCATTGCTCCTGATCCGGCAGAAATCACCGCTTGTTTATATTTAGGCTCTTTCACATCGCCTGCCGCAAAAACCCCCTCAACATCAGTTTCTGCACTATTGGGATGTGTCACAATATAACCTTTGGCGTCTAGTACAAGATTCCCCTTAAAAACATCCGTATTCGGTTGGTGCCCTACTGCAACAAATATGCCATCGGCTGCAATTGTTTTAACTTCATCAGTTTCTACATTTTTAACTTTAATGCCGGTTACTTTTTTAGGTTCATCATCACCTAAAATTTCTTCAACCACGCTATCCCATTCTACAACAATCTTACGATTTTCAAAAACTCTATCTTGTAAAATTTTATCTGCACGGAGTTCATGACGACGGTGTACAAGAATCACTTTTTCAGCCAACGTTGCCAGATACAGCGCTTCTGAAATAGCAGAATTTCCCCCACCAACAACAACTACTGTCCGACCACGATAGAAGAAACCATCACATGTTGCACAGGCAGACACCCCATATCCTAAAAACTTCTTTTCAGAAGCTAAGTTAAGCCATTTAGCGGAAGAACCCGTTGCCACAATAACAGCCTTTGCTTTGTAAGAGTGTCCATTTTCCGAACTGCAAACAAAAGGACGAGTGGCAAAATCTACTTCTACAATATTATCATTGGCAAATTGAACGCCCAACTTCAGCGCTTGCTGTTTCATTTTATCCATCAGTTCAAAACCGCTGATTTCTTCAAAGCCTGGGTAATTCTCAATCATAGAGGTCATCGTTAGTTGTCCCCCCTCTTGATTACCGGAGACAATCATCGTATTCACCCCTGCTCTCGCGGCATAGATACCAGCGGTATATCCGGCCGGGCCGGACCCCAAAATCAATAAATCTACAGTATGTAGTGCCATCGTTCTCTCCTAATTTAGTATCTTTAATGTATTTTCTCGTAACTGTTTTATTCTGTTTAACTTTTCATTTTCCCCTAAAATCTCATACACGACAATCAGCTGACTACATAAATCTAATGTGTCACGATATTTCGTATAAAAGCTTTCGTTTTGACTTGTTACTTTGTCCAACGCTTTCTCCAAAAAACGCGCCTTAATTTGCGGATATTCTGCTGTTCTCGCCAAAAAAGTATACGCATCAAAACGATCTTCTTCTCCTTGATTTTCTACCCAAGCTTCTTCAACTTGAGCCAAAGCTTTTTCATCATTTAAGTAATAATAAATATTTCTGAGTACTAATAATATACGATTTTTACTTTCTCTTCCGTAAGCATAGCTTAATGCTTGGTTATAATATTCCGTCGCTAATAAAAATCTAGTATTATCTTGTTTTTGTAAACCATCTTCATAATAAATGTCCCCAAGTTTTGTGTAAATCCAATATAAGACGGATAAAACTTGCGGAGAATAGGTCTCTTGTGTTTGTAAAAATTTAGTAAAATAACGTAATGCAGCCCCATATTGCACTACCCTCGCTTCCGTACTCAATCCTTTTTCTCTTTCTCTAATAGTGCGGTACAGGTGCAAAAAATGTTTTTCATTTTGACTGTACGAATTTCTTACTTTGTTAAGCATCGGACTGATCCAACTATAGAGTTATAAAACTCCACCTGTATGTAAACAATAGTCTTCGTTATTTAAGGCATATTTTTTATGCACAGCACACTGTGTGCATTTGCATCCAAAATTTTCGTGAATACAATGACTCTTTTCAAAAGCGCAAAACATTTTTTCAAAATGTGTTACAGCTGATAAATTATCCGGTCTCTTTTCCAGATCTTCTTTATTTTTGAGCTTACAACTTTGAGTATATGACGGACAATTCAAACATTGGCAAGCATTCAGGTTTTCAAGATTTTTCTCAATATGCATGTTTTTTCTCCTAAAATTTAATTCTTTACCGAAATATGCCTTGTTTTATTTAATGCAATTAGACTTTTTTCCGAAAAGATATAAAAAAACGGATATAGGCTTATGCTTAACTTACGGATTTTTAATCTGAAATAAAAAATAAAAAAAAGCTTGTAATCTTATTTTTTTTTGTGTAGATATAGGTACGTTCGGAAACGGAACGTAGTTCAGCCTGGTAGAACGCTGCGTTCGGGTCGCAGAGGTCAGTGGTTCGAATCCACCCGTTCCGACCATTTAGTGTCAAGCCACCTTCTTAGGTGGCTTTTTTTTGAAATTTATTTGCCTTTTTCTTTTTTAGAAATATACTGTTGGTGTTTTTAATGAGGTTGTTATGCACGATATTTGGAATCCTTGGCACGGCTGTAAAAAAAAGAGTGAGGGTT
>CAYPIZ010000169.1:0-2575 GCA_964410935.1 uncultured Acetobacter sp.
GCGGGTTAGTTACTACGACAGTCGTTTTCGGGCGACCTTGTCTGATTACTGTCTCTGTGTCCAAAGGTGCAAGGCTTAATCCGGCAGCAAAAGCGGACGTTGTTGCAAGGACTGCTACGGTATTAACAACATGTTTCATACGAATAAGATTTAATAATACAAAATTCCCCTTTATCTTAGGCGGAAAAAGGCGTCTGTCAACCTTTTTTACGGCAGAATTTATCTTACGCACAGATTTTTGTTTGTGTTTGACAATCAAGGCGTGGGGGCTTATCTTTAAAGCAATTTTGAGAGGATGCTATGCTGAAAAGACTTATCTATCTGATTTTGGTGACGATATTGCTTGCTCCGCGGGCAGAGGCGGTGGCGCTGATCTCTGATGAAGAAACGGAGAGCTTTTTGTATGATGTGCTGCAACCGGTGTTTCGGGCGGCAGGGCTACCGCTCAGTCGCAATTATGTGCATATCGTGAAAGATGACAGCCTGAACGCCTTTGTGGGGGACAGAAACCACATGTTCGTGCATACGGGGACGCTGCTCAAAGCCTCCAATGCCAATGAAATCCAAGGCGTGCTGGCGCATGAAACCGGGCATATCCTCGGGGGGCATATCCTCCGCTTGAAGGTGAAACTCCAAGATATGCAGAAAGCGACACTGGCGTCTTTGGTGGCAGCCGGGGCAGCGGCGGTGGCCAGTGGGCGCGGTGATGCGGCGATTGCGGTGGTGATGGGGACGCAGAGTTCCGCCCTTAACGCCATGACGGCATACCAGATGACGGAAGAACGGGCCGCCGATGAAACCGCGGTGATGCTGATGCACCAAAACAACCAATCCGTCCGCGGTTTGAAAGATTTTATGGGCAAAATCCAGAGTGACAACCGCTTGCAGGGGATTGAGGAAAGCCCGTACTTTCGGACGCACCCGATCACGACGGAGCGTATCGCCTTTTTTGAAGAACGCTTGAAACGGGAAGGGGCGCTGAGCCCGAATCCCACATTGGATAAACGTTTTAAGCGGATACAGGCCAAGCTCACCGCCTATCTTTGGAGCAACGATAAAGTGCTGCGGCGCTATCCGTTGAGTGATACTTCCGTGGAGGCCACGATTGCCCATGCGGTGTATTTTATGCGCTTAAAACAAAATGATAAAGCCCTGGCGGAAACGGAGAAACTGATTGCACTTGAGCCGGCAAACCCTTATTTTTACGAGATTAAAGCTCAGACGCTGTTTGAGGGTGGGCAGGTGAAAGCGGCGGCAGAGGCGTATAAAAAGACCTTGTCCCTCCGTCCGCAAGCGCTGTTGTTTAAGCTGGCTTATGCGGAGGCTTTGCTGGCGACCGAGCCTTCCCCGAGCGAGGCGAAAACCCTGATTCCGCTGTTGGAGGGGTGTTTGCGGCAAGGGGGGGATATTCCGGCGGCGTATCTCTACCTCGGGCAGGTGTATTCCCGTTTGGGGCAAGAGTGCGAGGCAACGTATTTTGCCGCGGAATATGCGCTCTCCATGGGGGAAGAACAGACGGCGCGTCGGCAGTTGGATCGGGCTTTGAAGTGTCCGCTACGGGCGGATATAAAGCTCCGTGCCGAGGATATGAAAGAAAAACTGACTCAGGATAAAAAGAAAGGGACTTTGCTTTGAAAAACGGATTTTTAGCGGTGCTGTGCGGTGTGGGGCTTTGGGGAGCTTCCGCCGTGGCTGATGAGGTGGTGATCCATTCTACCGCCAATGCCGGCGAAACCAATATCGGCGACTACTGGCTGGGGGAAGATTTTGCCCACGGCTTTGCCACCCTCGGGGAAGAGGTGAACACGCTCTACCGCTTTGATAAAACCCAAATTCCGGCTGATGTCGGGGTGTATCTGCGCGGCTATACCAAGTTCACACCGCCCTATGCGGAAAGCAAGACGGTGCTTTATGTCTACTATCCGA
Source organism: uncultured Acetobacter sp. (assembly GCA_964410935.1). Lineage (GTDB taxonomy): Bacteria > Pseudomonadota > Alphaproteobacteria > RF32 > CAG-239 > CAG-267. The sequence continues at coordinate 1,927 of CAYPIZ010000169.1, forward strand.
TGCGCTACTTCCCCCATTCCGGGGTTAAAAAGCCCAAGGCTTATTTGAATAAACGCGTGCAACTGCCTGAAAATACGTCCCTTGATGATGATTGGCAGAATTACGACGTGCTGGCGGTGGCGTCCGTGACATATGCCAAAGAGTTGCAAGAGGCCGGTGTCAATGCCTATTATGTGCCGCAATTTACCAATCCGGAGCGGTTTTATCCGGAAGTGGTGGACGAACTGCGGACGGATATCCTTTTTGTCGGCTCCAACTGGCATGATCGCACCAGTCTGCGCTATGCTCTGGAAAGCGGTTTTGATGTGGCGGTGTACGGCTACAACTGGGACGGTATCGTGCCGGAGAGACTCTACGTTGCGCCATATATCGCGAATGCGGATTTGCACCGCTACTATGCCTCCGCCAAGATTGTGCTGAATGACCATCGCCCGGATATGAAAGCTGCCGGCTTTGTGAATAATCGGATATATGATGCAACGGCAAGCGGAGCGCTGGTGGTGTCGGATTACATGGATGAAATTAAGGATTTTTACGGCGACTGTGTGCCGATGTATCGGAGCAAAGAAGAACTGCAGGAGATCTTGACCTACTACCTCTCGCATGAGGCAGAACGTCAGGAAAAGGCCGCCTGTGCCCGTGAGGTTAC
>CAYPIZ010000170.1:0-2536 GCA_964410935.1 uncultured Acetobacter sp.
CGGAAGTTGTTTACCTTGCGATTGCAGATATTCTTCATGAGCCTTCAACTGCTCACGCCATCTGATCATATATTTAACACGCTCGGTAGGATTATCCTTCAGATCATCTTCTTTCCCCATATTCTCCAGCAATTTGGAAACATCACCGGCACCGATCGTCATTCCGTCGGGATTATCCTTGCTTTTTAACAGCGGAACCATTTTTTCTTTGACGGATGCTTCAAAAAATGCGCCGCGTTGCTCCTTACCGATAACATTGGCGGGCGGAATAATAAAGTATGAGCATCCCTCCTCTTTAAAAGCAGCCAAAGCCACACGCGCATAATCGGTAGTAAACTTCTCGCGCGGTCCGACAAAAAAACTGGCTGATGGTGGTCTGGTATGGTTATATTTAAGAGCTATCCGCTTCAGATGTTGTTGCAAGCCGTCTTTATCTGTCCTGCCGTCATTGACCAAATCGGATTCACTGGCATAACAACTGATAATCGTCGAATTCCAGCTGCTTGACGTCTTAATCAGATCAGGATTATTTCCTGCAATACCCAATTTGTTCTTTATGGTCTCCAAAACATCTTCTTTGGGCGTGAGTTTTTCGGCCTTCTCAGGCAAAAACTTAGAGAAATCAAGGTTTGGCGTAGAATTTTTTTTCTGTTCGCTGCCATGTCCACTGCCGGTACGTTCCGTCAGCGCCTCCTGCAACCGCTCGGAAGCCGGTAGAGGAACCTCTTTTTCCTCACCACGGTTTTCGTCCCAAACCGTCTTCTGCAGTATATGTCCGTCTTTATCTTTAATGGTCAACGAATTCAGCCCCTCGAAATCATCAATGGCAATATGATTGGCGGCACAATAATCCGCTAAGGCATTAATCTGGTCGGGCGTCAAAGAAGGCAAACTATGGGTAAATCCGATTTTGCCGTCAACCATACAAATATCCAAACCGGTATTATTAAGGTTTTGAATGGAATGTCGGATCAAACCTTCTTTGGTCCAACCAAACGAATGTACGTTACTCCCTTCATAAGGCTTTGGTCCGTTCTTATCCCGCGGCATCTGACCGTTGATTGTTCCTTGCCGAAATTTGTCTTCAGCCAAATGCGATGCCCAAACCTTTTGAAATTCTGCCAATTTTTCAGGGTTCCCGCCGCAGTCGTCATGCAATTTGCACAACGCCTTCAACTCGTCTAAAGGCAAATGACCACCCGCGTTGCATACGTTTTCCAAAAAGCTTTTCTGCTCATCCAGCACATTCAACTGATCACGTGCCTCAAGCATATCCTTATACGTTTGGCATTTTTTCTTATCCTCAGGCGATGTAGCACCGGCAGTGTCCGTCAACGTCTGTTTGCACTCGTTTTCCGCTGTCTGATATACAGCCTCGCGCTCTGCCTGATATCGATCTTTCTCTTCTTGGGTTGCATTATCCGGCAACCTGTGGTTTTGCTCCCAAAGGCCTACACGCAGAGAGACTGCCTTCGCCAAGTCCGTTTGATAGTTAAGATTAACGGTATCATAATCCTTAGTATGCCACTCATCGACTTTTTGATAAAATTCCGCAACCTTATCAATAGGCCTTGTCACCTTCTCAGGCGCAGGTGCTCCCATAGAAGGCTCAACTATATTCTTATATGCTGCGGCGTGATTAAACTCTACCTCATCAGCCTTTCTCATTGCCTCGGCTTGTTTGGCAAACGCAACCTTTAACTCCTGACCTTTTACGGAGTCACCGGAAACTCTGCCCATCAAACCGCATAACCCGCCAAAGGTATAATCGCCATTATAATACTCGGGATTAGCAGGATCATACGTCTTCCAAGAGAATCGCGCACGATTCTCCTCGGCTACCTTATCAGGCTCCTGATGAATCTTAAACGGTGTAAATATCTTTTCTTCCTGATTGTCACTCATGTTGGCTCTCCGTTACAGAATATATCTTTCCAAACTTATGAATATATTAGCACAATTTTTGCAGAAAAACAACGTTTTTGTCTAAAAATCGACTTACTTATGATAAGTTTAACCACAAATCATTGAAAAAAGATTAAATTTAAGGAAAATTACCCAAACCGACGCTAAAAAAGTGCAAAACCTAAACCAAGAAAGAGGAAAACTTCATAACCTCCTTTGCGGTTAAAGCTTTCCTCTTTCCTTTTTTCCGAGCCGTCTCTCTCATCAATAAAACAAGACGGCTCCGGCGTGTTCACTCATTTCGGCAAAAGTTAAACCTGAATATTCAAGCTTTCTTTATTATTTCCGTCATCGTGAACGGTTTGAATATATCTCGCATCCGCCTGTTTTCAAGCACACCCTTGCCCGACTAAAACCAAAAGATATAAAAAAAGGCCGCTTTCACCTAAGAAAACGACCTTTTCAAAACTGGCGGGAGTGACGGGGCTCGGACCCGCGACCTTCTGCGTGACAGGCAGACGCTCTAACCAACTGAGCTACACCCCCTCGAGTGAGTTTCTTATAACGAACAAAAAATATAAATGCAAGCACTTTTTTTATTTTTCTTCCATTTTTCTGTTTTATCCACCGC